>JAKPBM010000130.1 GCA_029778935.1 Bacillota bacterium
CTTGCAGTCGTTTAGCACCGCCACGCCGTAGTCGCCTTCGGACAGGTCGGCAAACTTGTGGGCGCACACTTCAAACTTGGACGTCTCATAGGGGTTGGAAGCCACCGTGGGCCGCAGGAACGTGCCGAAGCCCACTTCATAGGCCGTGTTCTGGGCGCGGATGTTGAGCGGGAAGTACACGCGCATGACCTTGTTGCGCTCGTGCCAGTCGACTTTCGTGCGGAAGTCCACCTGCTTGGTCTCTGCGGAGAACACGATGTCCTGCCACAGCTCGCAGTACTTGCTCTGCTTATGGACGCGGATGACCGTGCGCAGGGCGCTGTGCTCGGCCAGGGTGAGGGTGGTCGTCCACGGGTAGTCGGCCAGCTCTTTTTCTCTGTATTCGGGATAGATGTTCCAGGCGTCCTCGTCGCTGGGGCCGTCCAGGAACAGCTTGATATCGTTGGCGGGGCCGATGAGGGTTTCCCTGTCGGCCTTCTTGTCGTACAGCCTGGTGAGCCGGCCCTTCTCGTCCACAATGGCGGACACCAAAGGCGTCTCCACGGCAAAGCCGCCGTCTTTCTCCGTAACCTGAATGAGGTTATTAAACTGGGCGGACGCCTTGCGCAGCTCATAAGACTTGGAGCCGAGGGCCGGCACGCCCTGGGCCAGGAAGCGGATGACGGACTTCTCGCCTTTGTTTTCCACGGAGAAGGGCACGGGCAGGCCGTTGGCCGTGCAGACCATGTCGCCTTCTTCAATCAGGCTGGAATCCACCGTCCATTCGACGATACCGTCGCGCTTCCAGGACAGGAAGTTGACCACGCGGATCTGGCGGCTCTGCACGTCGGCAAACAGCTCTTCATAGAACTCCCTGGCCAGGCGGAAGATGGTGCTGTAATGCCGCTCGCAGTCTTCGGAGTAGACCGAATGGATGGAGGAGCCGGGCAAAATATCATGGAACTGGAGCAGCAACACAAGCTCCCAGCACTTTTTGAGCTTTGCCCAGTCGGGCTTGGCGCCGCTTCTCTCGGCGGCCACGCCCAGCTTCTCCAGGTTCTGCAGCAGGATTTCCGCCACGCGGTTGTTGCGCTTAACCTTGCCCTGGGACGTCAGAGTGCCCCGGTGGGTTTCGATGTACAGCTCGCCGAACCACGTGGGCAGTTTGTCCTTTTGGGCCTCCAGGGTCTTAAAAAACTCTTCCGCCGTGGTCAGCTTCGTTCTGGGCAGGCCCGGGAAGTCCGCAAGCAAGCGGGCGTTTTCGTACATGTCGCGGGTGGGGCCGCCGCCGCCGTCGCCCCAGCCGTAGGGCAGGATGATGTCGTCGATGATGCCGGCCTGGGGGTTGGCGTCCTTGGTTTTGCGCAGCTCGGGAACGGTCACCATGCCGTTGTAGCAGCCCGGATTGTTGGGCGAGGAGGCGATGACCGTGCTTCCGTCGATGCCCTGCCAGATGTAGGAGCTGTACGGGAAGCGGTTTTGATGCTGCCAGTTGACTTTATATGTATAGAAGTACGGCGTGCCGGACTTCCTTAAAATCTGCGGGAAATTGGGCTGGAAGCCGAAGGTGTCGGGCAGCCAGGCGATATGGCAGCGCTTGCCGAACTCTTTTTCCATAAACTCCACGCCGTGGAGGATCTGCCGCACTAAAGATTCGCCGGAGGTCACGTTGCAGTCGCTTTCGACCCACATGGGCCCGACAAGCTCCCATCTGCCTTCGGCGATACGAGCCTTGATCTGCTCGAACAGCTCGGGGAAATATTCTTTTGTATAGGAAAGAAGCTGCATCTGGCTGCAGGCGAAGGTGAACTCGGGGTATTCGTCCATCAGGCGCAGCACGTTGGAGAAGGTGTGGCTGCACTTGCGCACCGTGTCCTTTAACTGCCACAGCCAGGCAACGTCGATGTGCGTATGGCCCACGTAGTGAATCAGGCCTCTCACGTCGCCGTCGTCGATTTTGGCAAGCTCTTCCTGCAAAACGGCAAACATTTTCTCCACAATGGGGGTAACTTCCTCGTCGGACAGCTCGGAACGGTACAGGCTGAGCGCCTTGTCCAGCGCCTTCACCACGCCGGCGCGGATTTGGACGTTTTCGGAGTTGTTCTCCATCCGGAGGTAATCGAGGATGAGCGCCAGAGAGTAGAGGAGTTTCTGAACCGGCTGGTTCACCTCTACCGTGCCGAAGGAATCAATAAACCCGCGGGCGCCGAAGCAGACGGCGGAAATCTGGATTTCCCGTCCTTCCCATTCGGGGCGGAGGAACACCAGGTCGCGGTTGCGCTCGATGCCCTGGTACACCTCGCCGTTGACTGAGAGGACCGCCGTGCGCTCGGGAATCCGCATGGTGAGGAACGTCTTATACCCTTCC
>JAKPBM010000213.1 GCA_029778935.1 Bacillota bacterium
CAGCTGGGCGCTATATACCTTGCCGGCGGGCTGGGGTTCTACATTCATACGGAAAGCGCCGTCCGCGTGGGCATGCTGCCGGACGGTTTGGCGGGGCGCATCCGGCCCGTGGGCAACACCTCCCTGGCCGGAGCCGCGCTCTGCCTGTGCGATGCCGCGCGCCTGGCGGAACTGGAGGCCATCGCCGAATCCTGCCGGACGGTGGACCTGAACCAGATCCCCGCCTTTGCCGACTGCTTTGTGGAACACATGCTGTTTCCCGAAATTTGATAAGGAGTAATCGCCATGACCATACAGAGCGCCATCAAGGCTTTCCTCGCCGAATCCCCCGTGCCAATCCACGAGTACGCTTTCCTTTCCCCTGCCGCCATCCCCTTTTCGGCGGAGGTGCGCAAGGCTTGCGAGGACAATTACTGCGGCCGGTACGGCAAATCCTGGACGTGCCCGCCGGGCGCGGGCGACTGGCAGGAGCTTGCGGCCCACTACCAAAGCTACAAAAACGCCTTTGTCTTCACCACGGTGCATAAAATCGAAGATTCCTTTGACTTTGAAGGCATGGACGCGGCCAGCCAAGTCCACAGAAAAGCGGAGGAGGCCCTTTTGGCGCGCCTTTCCCCCTGGCTGGGGCAGTTTGAGCTGCTGGGGGCGGGAAGCTGCTCGATTTGCGGGGAGTGTACCTACCCCGACGCGCCCTGCCGCTATCCCGAGAAGGCCCGGCGGTCCATGGAAGCCTGCGGCATCGACGTGGTGGCCTTATCGCGGGAAAACAGCCTGCATTATGTCAACGGCGTGAACACGGTGACGTACTTTTCGCTGCTGGTGTATTAGCTGGACAATAAACCGTCCTGCCGGATTTCGGCAGGACGGTTTTGGTTTCATGGCCTATCGCTTTGAAACGCAGCATAAACTTAACATAAATTTCCTCATTCAGCGCCCCTAGGAACCCCCCATATTTCCATTTCTGCCTATGGCAAAATCCCGCCGGATGTGCTAGAATACATATGTTCCAATACACTAACTTGCGAGGTGAGACCATGGACGGCGGTAGTCAAAGAACAGACCCGGTACCCATATGTTGTCAGTGCGCCGGCGGCTGCCCGCCGTCGTGTTTGCGCCTTTCTGCCGTTTGATACCTTTTTCCCTGTCAAATGCAGGAAAAATTGCAACATATGCGTGCCATTGTCCGTTTGCAGCTGCCTTTTTGCCCCCTTGGGGTTGTATCGGCTGCTTTCCATGGGCAGTGGTATTTTTGCGCCCTTTTTTCGGAAACAGCCGCCTTTCACACCCCTTGCCAATCGCCGCATCTCCTGCGTAGCGGCTTAGCAGCCGCGGCGATAGGCAGCTTTACGCAAAATAAACCGGCATCGAGGCAGAAGCCCCATGCCCGCCCCAAAGCAGGCATCGCCGCTTGTATTATTCAGCAGCCCGCCGGCCGGCCACGTCCGGCATGCCCGCGATACGGCTCTGAATCCATCCGCGATGTTCGGCAGATTTTGCTATATTTTTCTGACTTTTTGCAATGCTAGATTTAGGTTATCCGGAAAGGAGGCGCAGGCCATGCCCCCCAAGAACATTTCCCTGGAAGTAGCCCAGCATCCGGACTACAAAGCGGAGATTGCGGAAATTATCCGCAGCAACCTGACCCCAAAACTGCTCAAAGAACAGCTGCTTGTCTACCACGAAAACGACATCGCGGCCGTGTTCGACCTTCTGAAACGGGAAGAGCGGTTTAAACTGTACAGCACGCTGGACGCCGAGACGTTAGCCGGTATTTTAGAATACACCGACGACCCCGTCCGCTATATCGGCGAGCTGAGCCTGAAAAAGCGCGTCGCCGTATTGTCCCAGATCGAAGTGTCCGTGTCGTCCGACTATCTGGAACAGCTGGAAAAGGCGGAACGGGACGCCCTGCTGGACTTAATGCAGGAGGACGTGAGAAAGGAAATCCTTCTCTTTGCCTCCTTCCACGAA
>JAKPBM010000217.1 GCA_029778935.1 Bacillota bacterium
CCCTCTGCTTCCGCTACGCCGTCACCGGCGAAGAAAAGGCCCGCGTCCGCGCCACCGAGTGCGCCGAAAACATGCTGCTTCTGGCGACTATTTCCGGCCGGAAAGGGTATGTGAACGCGAAAGTCCGCTATTCCGAACCCATGTCTAACCGCATGAGCGAAAAATACCTGCTCAAAGGCCGTCCGGACGTGCGCACCATCCCCGAAGGCGGCCCCTATGGGATGAAAACCGGCTATGCCGGCCCGGCCAACCCCGAAGACTGGGCTACGGAGGGCGAGCCCGAGCTGGTGCGCCGCCGCATCCAGGGCTTTGTCGCCCGCTCGTACCATGTGTTGAGCGACGACGACCCCGTCCCCTACGAAGACGGCACTTTCTTCCGCAAAATGTACAACAAGGACGGCAAGCTGGTCTCCGTCGCCCAGTCACTGAAGTCCGACGACCCGGTGGACATCGACTTTGTAACGGAAGTTGACTCCTCCCTGCCCGTGCCCGACCGGCTGGCCCGCCACTACCGCAACGCCATCAACCCGAAAACAGGGAAGGGCTACGGCGACGACGAAATCATCTACAAGGCCGACACGAGCACAGACGAACTCATCGGCCACTTCTTCGCCTACGCCATCGCCTACCGCATCCTCTGCACCGGCGAAAAGGCCGATACGGAGCTAGGGCAACTGTTCAAGGACGTAATCGCCGACATCGCCACCCACCTGGTGGAAAACGACTACTGCCTGTGCGACGCCGGCGGACAGCCCACCTCCTGGGGCAAAATGAACCGGGAATACTTCACCAACCCCTACGCCTTTGAGGACTGCACGCTGAACTCGCTGGTGCTGCTCTGCGCCTTTAAGGTCGCCGCCTACATCACCGGCGACCCGCGCTGGGAAGCCGAGTACCGCAAACTGGCGCTGGACCCGCCGTATCAGTACGCCGACATGGCGGCCGAATACTGGGCCCGCTACGAGGCTGCCGTCAAACACGAACATCCGGAGCTGACCGGCAAGGATCTGTTCCGCGCCATTATCCGCTCCATCAACTACTCCGACCACCGCATGGGCATCATGGCCTATTACACGCTGCTTACGCTGGAGGATGACCCGGTCATCGTGGAGAAGCTGCAGGCGGGCATCCGTGAATGGTGGCGCTCGGCGTCCCTGACCCGGGACATCCAGTGGCTTACACTGTACCCCCTGCTCTGCGGCGAACCGGTGGAAAAGGACGCTTACGGCGACGACGTCATCGAAACCGCCGCCTGGGTGCTGCAGCGGCACCCGCTGGATCTGCGGCAGTACCGCACCGACAACCGCATCCGTCCGGACGTGGGCGAGCTTTACGGCTGGACGGTCAACAAGCGCACGGGCGAGTTTGAGCCGCTTCCCTGCGACGAGCGGGGCGACATCTTCTTCGGCCAGTTCAACATTGTCCACGGGCGCGTTCCGCCCACCTTGCCCAACCCCTGCAACTTCACCATGCCCTACTGGATGGGCCTGTACCACGGCCTGTTTGCCGACGACGGCACCGACAAGCCGCCGTTTACGGGCGTGCCGGGCCTGACGGTGTAGCGTGGGGTTTCGAGCACCTGCCTTCGCATGGAAAGCTCAGGAGCTTTACAGAGTGTTATGGGAAGATTGCCCGGTATTCATGGTGTAAAGGTATATTCTTTCCTGCATGCGGTGCGCTTATAAGGGATAGACAAGTCTCTATGCAAGGCTACGCCTAATGGCTAT
>JAKPBM010000002.1 GCA_029778935.1 Bacillota bacterium
CCGGACCGAAGCAAAGTTGTCGTCGCAAGTAATCACCACTTCGCTTTTGTACGAAGGAAGATATTCCGCCGCCGGTGCCCGTAAGTTGTTCACAGTTTCCGCCCTCCCATGCCCTTACTTCTGCCGCAAAGTTGGCAATCACCCGGCCGGCACGCAATCTTTTGTATTGCTTTACAAAATGCAGGGAAAGCTAACATAAGGCATTTACCCATATTTTAACCTTTGCATCACAGGCGGACGCCGGAAAGGAGCGCATGGCATGAGAAAACAGCGGAAAACCCCCGCCGCCCTGCTGCCGATTCTTCTGTTTTTCGCCCTGGCGGCCTGCGGCAAACCGGCGGATACCATCACCGTCATCTCCCGGGAGCAGGGCTCCGGCACCCGGGCGGCCTTCGCGGAACTGGCCGGCATCACCGAAACCGCCGCCGACGGCGACACGCTGGACACCATCACCGAATACGCGGAAATTACCAACAGCACCGCCGTCATGCTCCAAAGCGTCGCCGTGGATAAAAACGCCATTGGCTACGTGTCCCTCGGCTCCCTAAACGGCACGGTCAAAGCCGTCGCCATCGACGGCATCGCCCCCACGGCGGAGAACATCCAAAAAGGCCGTTACGCCATCACCCGCTCTTTTCTGCTCGTGACTTTAGGGGAACCTTCCCTTTTGGCGCAGGACTTTCTGAGTTTCCTTCTCTCCGCCGAAGGGCAGGCGGTGGTGCAGGATGCCGGCTACATCCCCGTCGACCCCCAGGGCGGCTACGCCGGCGGCGGCATGGAGGGCAAGCTCGTCATCTCCGGTTCCTCCTCCGTCGCCCCCGTCATGGAAAAGCTGAAAGAGGCCTACCAGACGCATAACCCCTCCGCCGAAATCGAAATCCACGCCAGCGACTCCACCACCGGCATCCGCACGGTCCTCGAAGGGGTCTGCGACATCGGCATGACTTCCCGCCCGCCTACCGATTCGGAACTGGCGGAGGGCCTTTCCCCCGTCACCATCGCCACAGACGGCATCGTCGTCATCGTAAACCGGGAAAACCCCGTCAGTAACCTGACCAAAGCCCAGCTCCGCGCCATTTTCACGGGCCAAATCACTTCCTGGGCACAGCTTACCAGCAATACAAAGAGGTAACGCCCCATGCCAAACGCAAGCAAACGCAAAATCCGCGAAACCGCGGCCAAATTTGCCTTTCTCATAGCGGCGTGCACGTCCGTTGCCGCCGTGGTTATGATCTGCCTGTTTCTGTTTGTAAACGGCATCCCCGCTATGGGCAAAATCGGCGTGTTTCGTTTTCTGCTGGGCCAAACCTGGCGCCCTGCCAATGACCAGTTCGGCATCTTCCCCATGATTGTAGGCAGCCTGTGCGTCACCTTCGGCGCCGTCCTTATCGGCGTGCCCACGGGCGTGCTTTGCGCCGTGTTTCTGGTGTTCTTCTGCCCCAAAAAGCTCTATAAAGTGCTGAAACCGGCGGTGGATTTGCTGGCAGGCATCCCTTCCATCGTCTACGGCTTCTTCGGCCTGATGGTTATCGTCCCCGCCATGCAGGCCCTGTTCGGCGGCAGCGGCAAAAGCCTGCTCACCGCTTCCCTGCTTTTGGGCATCATGATTTTGCCTACGGTCGTAAGCGTATCCGAAGCGGCCCTGCGGGCCGTGCCCGAAAGCTGCCTGGAGGGCGCTCTCGCCCTGGGAGCCACCCGGGAGCAAAGCGTCTTTTTCGCCGTGCTTCCCGCCGCCAAATCGGGGATTCTTGCCGGCGCGGTGCTGGGCATCGGCCGCGCCATGGGCGAAGCCATGGCCGTGTCCATCGTCGCCGGCAACCAGGCTATCATTCCCGAAAGCATCCTCTCCGGCGTGCGCACGCTGACAGCCAACATCGTATTGGAAATGGGCTACGCGGCGGATTTACACCGGGAAGCCCTCATCGCCACGGCGGTGGTGCTGTTCGTTTTTATCCTGCTTATCAATTTGCTCTTAAACCTTGTCAAAAGGAGGGACAAACCGTGACCAAACCCCGCCTTGCCGTATGCAAAAAGCGCCCCGGCTCCCTTCTTTTATTTCTGCTCACCGCCGTTTCCGCCGCTTTGGTGTGCCTGACCCTTCTGGCCATCGTCGCCTACATCGTCGTCAAAGGCCTGCCGAGCCTACGCCCGTCCGTTTTTGCCTGGAAATACGACAGCGAAAACGTCTCCATGTTCCCCGCCATTGTAAACACCCTCCTTGTTTGCCTGCTTTCGTTGGGCGCGGCGGTGCCCGTAGGGGTTGCCGCGGCGGTGTACCTGGTGGAATACGCTAAACGGGGCAGCCGGCTCGTGTCCCTCATCCGCATGACGGCGGAAACCCTTTCGGGCATCCCCTCCGTCGTCTACGGCTTATTTGGCTTTCTTGTGTTCTTTGTGGCCTTCGGCTGGGGGTATTCGCTGCTGGGCGGCGCGCTGACGCTGGCCGTCATGATCCTTCCCCTTGTCATGCGCACCACGGAAGAAGCCCTCCTCTCCGTGCCCGACGCCTACCGGGAGGGCAGCCTCGGCCTGGGCGCAGGCAAGCTGTACACCATCTGTAAAGTCGTGCTCCCCTCGGCCATGCCGGGCATCCTCTCCGGCGTCATTTTAAGCGTCGGCCGCATCGTGGGCGAAACCGCCGCCCTGCTCTACACCGCCGGCACCGTCGCCGCCATCCCCTCCCACTGGCTGGACGCGGGCAGAACCCTTTCCGTCCATATGTACAGCCTGCTCTCCGAAGGGCTGTACATCCGGCAGTCCTACGCCACGGCGTTTGTGCTGCTCCTTTTGGTGGCGGCTATCAACGCCCTGTCCGGCACGGTAGCCAAAAAGATATCCAAAAGGTAACGCTATGGACAAATTCACCGTTTCCAACCTGACGCTGCAATACGGCGACTTCACCGCCCTAAAAGACGTCTGCTTCCAAATCCCCGCCCATGCAATCACATCGCTTATCGGCCCTTCCGGCTGCGGCAAATCCACCTTCCTGAAGACTCTGAACCGCATGAACGACCTGGTGGAAGGCTGCGCCGTTTCCGGCCAAGTGCTTCTCGACGGCAAAGACATTTACACGGACATCGACGTTTATACCCTTCGCAAAACCGTGGGCATGGTGTTTCAAAAGCCCAACCCCTTCCCCATGAGCGTGTACGACAACGTGGCCTTCGGCCCCAGGGCCCACGGCATCCGCCGGAAAGCCCAGCTGGACGAAATCGTCGAAACCTCCCTGCGCCTGGCCGCCTTGTGGGACGAGTTGAAAGACCGGCTGAAAAAAAGCGCCCTGGGCCTTTCCGGCGGCCAGCAGCAAAGGCTCTGTATCGCCCGGGCTTTGGCCGTACAGCCGGAGGTGCTTTTAATGGACGAACCGACCAGCGCTTTGGACCCTGTTTCAACTTTAAAAATAGAAGAGCTTGCGGTAACATTAAAAAAGGATTATACTATTATTATGGTCACTCATAACATGCAGCAGGCCGCCCGCATTTCGGACAAAACGGCCTTTTTCCTGTCGGGCGAACTGGTGGAGTTCGGGCCGGCGAAAGACCTTTTCGCCAGCCCCAAAGACCCCCGCACCGCAGAGTACATTGCGGGTAAATTCGGCTGACGTCGCCGCGCCTGCGGGACAGACCGATAAACCCGACGCAGGCAGCGGTTTATAAAAGGTTCACAGGGGAGGACATCCCCGCTCGGAAACGACGATTCCCGTCCCAGGCGCTTTGCCGGGAAGGAACGCCGTTCGCCTGCGCATTTCCGAGGCAGCAGGCATTTCCCGCCGCTTTGCATTGCCGAGGAAGAAGGCATTTCCCGCCGCGCGGAAAATGGTACGCCATTCCCCGCCGCCGGTGTGTCCCAAGTAGCAAATGCCTCCGCTTTGCCGAGGGGAAAACGCCTTTTCTGCCGCCGCTTTGCCGCGCAAAAGTCGGGCAGCGGCAGACACATGGCCACACGGTATCGGCTTTCCGCCCAAACCGCCCCCTTGGCGGCCCGCAGCACACTCCCGCCCTGCCGTATTATGCAATCGGGCGGGCAAAACGCCGTTGTCTGCTGCGCAAACCGTCGTTTTGTGCCATTACCAGATGACCTTGCTGGCGCCCCCATGCGCCTTTCTGACAGACCAAAAACCTTATCCCCGCCCGGGACAAGCTTTGAAGCGGCATATAAGTAGAACCCCCTGCTTGAAAACCGCACGGCGGGCGCGTTTTATCCCTGCCCCCTGCGGGCGCATTCCCACTTCGTGGCGTCGGCCACATGTCGGAGGTGAACCCATGAAGCGACGCATATTTGCCTACATGTGCATACTATCCCTATGCGCCGTACTTCTTACTTTTCTTCTCATATTCTGGGCGAGCTTCCACGCATCGGCCGATGACTGGCGCCGGATTCTCGCCGAAAGCTGGCCCTGGATGCTGGTCTCCGTGGTGCTGGTGACGGGGCTGTCGGGGCTGGTGGCCGGAGTGCTCACCCAGCGCATCGTCGAACCGCTGAACAAGCTCCCCGTGGCCGAGCAGCTGCCCTCCATGGTGTACGAAGAGCTAACACCGCTGACGCAGAAAATCATCGAGCAAAAACGCGTCATAGACGAGCAGATGCAGACCCTTCGCCAAAAGCAGCGGGAGCTTGCCGCCATCACCGAAAACATGAGCGAAGGCTTCCTGGTCATCGACAAAACCGCGGAAATCCTCTCCTATAACAAAAGCGTGCTCTCACAGCTGGGCGCGGAAGACGCCGATTTTACCGAAAAAAGCGTGTTCACCTTAAACCGCTGCGAAGCGTTTCGCAAAGCCGTGGAAGACGCCCTGTCCGGCCGCAAATCAGAGCAGACGCTGGAGCGCAACAACCGTTTTTACAACCTGATCGCCAACCCCGTCCGGGAGGAAGGCGAAGTGGTGGGGGCGGTGCTGCTGGTGCTGGACGTGACGGAACGCATCGAGCGGGAAAACCTCCGCCGGGAATTCACCACCAACGTATCCCACGAGCTGAAAACGCCTCTCACTTCCATCTCCGGCTTTGCGGAAATTATCCAGTCGGGGCTGGTGCGGCAGGAGGACATCGCCCGCTTCGCCGGCAAAATCTACGACGAAGCCCAGCGGCTCATCTCCCTGGTTGGCGACATCATCAAGCTGTCCCAGCTGGACGAAAACTCCATCCCCTTTGAAAAAGTGCCGGTAGACCTTTACCAGCTGGCGGAAAAAGTGATCAGCCATCTGCAGGACGCCGCCGCCGGCAAGAGCGTCACCCTTTACCAGACGGGCACGCCCGTCACCGTCGTCGGCGTGCCGAACATTTTGGAGGAAATGATCTACAACCTCTGCGACAACGCCGTAAAGTACAACCGGGAAAAAGGCAGCGTGGTCGTCACCACCGGCCAAAACGAGGAGGGCATTTTCCTCTCCGTGGCCGACACAGGCATCGGCATTCCCCCATCCCAGCAGGACCGGGTGTTCGAGCGGTTCTACCGGGGCGAAAAGGGCCGCACCAAGGGCATTGACGGCACGGGGCTGGGCCTTTCCATCGTCAAGCACGGGGCCGCATACCACGGCGCCAAAGTCAAGCTGGAAAGCACCGAAGGCAAAGGCACCACCGTCACGGTCACCTGGCCCCCGGCGGGAGAATAAGGAGACAGCAAAACAGAGAACCGGAAGGCTTTCCTTCCGGTTCTTTTTGTGCCTGCCCCGCCGTGTAGGCAGCCGATAGGCGTATAACTTGGCTTTTTTGCGTAAGTCATCCCGCTCTTGGTCCCGTTTTGCCTGTTTCCCCGCCGCTCCGGCCAAATTGCCGCCTTTTAGCAGCTCAATTTGAATGCAGAATGTCCCAGCCCGTTCCCCCCCCCCATCCCGCGCCGGCAAATGCCTTGCCCCGCGTCTTATGCTATACTGGTGCTCCTACTCAAAAGGACGGTGGCAACATGACAGAACTATGGGACGGCTATTATCCAGACGGCACTCCCGCCGGAATCGACCTGATACGGGGCGAACCCTTCCCCCAAGGGCTGTATCATATGGTCTGCGAAATCCTGGTGCGGCTTACGGACGGCGACTTCTGCTTATGCATTGGGATGTTTCCAAGCCCCTTTACGGCGGGTACTGGGAAGCCACCGCCGGCGGCGACGTAGTAAAAGGCGAAGACCCCCATAGCGCTGCGCTGCGGGAACTGCGGGAAGAAACGGGCATATCCGCCGGCTCCCTCACGCTGCTTGGCCGCTATGTCAGCCCCGACGCCATCTATTTTTCCTATCTCTGCGTGACCGGCTGTGACAAATCTTCCGTCACATTGCAGAAAGGTGAAACCATCGCCTATCGGTGGGTCAGTTCGCCGGCTCCGGCCGCATGATTCCCACCCAAAAAGCCCGCCTGCAGCCATACCTTGCCGCCCTCTAAGCGGCCCGCAGGAACCCCACATGCCCAGCAGACCCTGCGCCCCGTCCTTTTCCGCCGGGGCCGCTTTCCATATTTCTGCATCGCCGCTAAACGGGCCAAACCTTCGGCGGCCCTCACCCCCGCGCACGTCACCTACAAAAAAGGCGCTATGATCTTCGTCATAGCGCCTTTTGCATCTTCTTTGCGGCTTATACCGACAGCTTGAACAGCTCCGCCGCGTTGTCGTACAAAATCCGGTTCACGATGTACTCCGCTTCCGCCATATCAAACGCTTTGTCCTCCACCATTTCGGCGAGAACCGAAGAAAGCACGTCTTCCATGGCCAACAGCGCGCCGACGCTGTCCTCCGCCAGCCACGTGTCGCAGCCCCAGGTAAACCGGTGGGCGTCGCCCGTTTCCAGAGCGATTTTCAGGTACTGCTTGGCCGCTGTGGTGGAAAGATACGGTATCCAGCACAAGTCCGACCACACGTGCCGGAACTGTTTTAACAGCGCGTACATGTCGTCAAACCAGGGGAACCCGCCGTGGAGCAGGTGGAACTTCGTATCGCGGTTGGCTTCGATGAGCTTTAACAGCCCGATGGGGTTGGTCGCCTTGCACTGGCCCATCCCTGTGTGAATCTGCAGGGGCATATCCGCCTCCGCGGCGATTTTCGCGATCTCAAACATGACCGCGTCGCCGAAATCCAGCACTTCCTGCTCCGAAGCGTCAGGGTTGTTAAGGGCCCTTTGGGCCTTTGCCAGGTCGGTGTTTTCAAAGGTAATCGGCCGCTCGTAGGCAATCGCCACCTTCAGCGCCACGCACCCCGCCGCCTTCTTGGCAAAAATCGCCTGCCGCATCTCGGCCAGGTATTCCTCCATGGTGGCCACATCCGGATTGGCAAACAGCGACCGGGCGACAAAGCCGTTTGGCTCCGGTTTATCCTTCAGGTAGCCCGAAAAGAAGCAGTCGCACCGGAACGACGGCGCGAACAGCTCCGGATGGCCCAGGTTGGAGCCGGGGTCCGGTTGCCGCTCGTTGATTACCCTGTCAAACCGGCACCGTTCAAACATCAGCCGCAGATGGTAGCTTTCGTCCTCGTAGGCCTTGCGGATTCTTTGGTCAATTTCCGCCGCGTTCTCCGGCGTAAAGGGCAGGCCGTACAGATCCTCCAGCGCCGCAAACAGCCAGCGGAAGAAGCTGTTGGCCCCAAACCGCCGGATGTACGCCCGCACGGCGTTCGCGTCCTCCAAATCCGGCGGCGGAGAC
>JAKPBM010000174.1 GCA_029778935.1 Bacillota bacterium
GGCAGCACTGATAGCAGAACATGTACTTTTTCAACTCCTGTCCGCATGCCAAAAAACGGGGGAAACCAACGGCTTTGCGTCGAATTTTGGCGGCTTTCTACCTTAATAACATTCTTTGGCGCATGTGTCAAATAAATGTTACAACAAACGGAGAGGATTGGCGGAAGCGGCCATACCGGCAAAAAAAACACCCCGCAGGCTTTCTTTGCTGCGGGGTGTTCTGCATTAGGTGGCGATGCCTTCGTACTGGGTCTGGTAGAGCTGGTAGTACCGGCCTTTGCGGGCCAGCAGCTCTTCGTGGTTGCCTTCCTCGGCCACAACGCCGTTGTCGATGACGACGATTTTGTCGGCGTTGCGGATGGTGGAAAGCCGGTGGGCGATAATAAGGCTGGTGCGGTTTTCCATGAGCTTCATCATCGCTTCCTGGATGTGCAGCTCGGTGCGCGTGTCGACGCTGGAGGTGGCTTCGTCCAGAATCAGAATGCGCGGGTCGGCCAGCACCGTCCGGGCGATGGAGAGAAGCTGCCGCTGCCCGCCGGAAAGGTTGGCGCCCGACTCGGAAAGGGGCGTGTCGTACCCCTGGGGCAGGCGCTCGATGAACACGTGGGCGTTGGCGGCCTTGGCGGCCCGTTCGATGTCCTCCTGCGGCGCGTCCAGCCGGCCGTAGCGGATGTTGTAGCCGATGGTCTCGGAGAACAGCACCGTGTCCTGCAAAACGATGGCGATGTTTCTTCGCAGCGCGGCCCGGTCATAGGCCTTGATGGGCTTGCCGTCGATGAGGATTTCGCCGTCGTCGATGTCGTAGAAGCGGGTGAGGAGGTTCACGACGGTGGTCTTGCCCGCGCCGGTGGCGCCGACGATGGCGACTTTCTGGCCGGGCTCCACGGAGAGGTTCAGCCCTTTCAGAACGGGCTTTTCAGGCTCGTAAGAGAAGCGCACATCGCGGAACTCGATTTTGCCGGCGACGGCATCGGGCACAAGATTTCCTTCGTTCGGCTCGGACGGTTCGTCCATGACGGAGAACACGCGCTCGGCGCCGGCGATGGCCGTCATAATCTGGGCGTACAGGTTGGCGATTTCGTTTATCGGGCGGCTGAACTGCCGCGAGTAAATGAGAAACGCCTGGATGACGCCGACGGTGATAATCCCGCGGATGGCCAAAGCGCCGCCGGTCACGGCGATGAGCAGGAACCCGAGGTTGGAAATCAGGTTCATCATCGGGCCGATGATGGAGCCGAAGAACTGGGCCAGGATGCTGTTCTTGCGGAACTCGTCGGACACGGCGTTGAACTTGGCGATGGCCTTTTTCTCGTAGCCGTAAGCGACGACGGTCTTAAAGCCCGTCACCATCTCCTCCACCTGGCCGTTCAGCTCGCCCAGCAATGTCTGCTGTTTGACGAAGAACTTCTTCATGAACTTGGCCGAAAACTTGCTGATAAGCAGCGTCAGGGGGATGGTGATAAGGCTGACCAGCGTCATGAGCGGGCTGTAAATCAGCATGACCACCAGCGTGCCGGCGATGGTCAGAACGCCCGACATCAGCGACGTGATGGACTGGGACACGGTGTTGGAGATGTTTTCCACGTCGTTGGTCATGCGGCTCATGATGTCGCCGTGGGGGTGCGTGTCGATATACTTTAGGGGCAGGCGGGAAATCTTCGAGAACAGGTCGTTGCGCATGGTGCGCACCGTGCTCTGGGAGAGTTTGGCCGCCCAGATGCCCTGGAAGTAGGTGAGCAGCGCGGTCACCAGATATACGCCAACCAGCAGCGCCACTGTCTTGTACAGCGTGGGGAAGTCCACGTGCAGGCGGATATGGTCGCCTGTGGTTTTGATGGTGATGGCGTCGATGGCTTTGGCCTGCAGCGCGGGGCCGGCCAAAGTCAGCAGCGTGACCAGCAGCACAACGCCCATCAGGCCGAACAGGAGCTTTTTATCCCGGCCCAGATAGCGGACCAGCCGTTTCAGCGTGTTTTTCGCGTCCTTGGGCTTCTCAACGAACATGCGGGCGTGCATGCCGCGGGGGCCGCCGCCGGGTCTGGGTCCGGGAGGGCCGCCTGGACCGCCGAAACCGGGCCTGCCGCCGGGGGCGCTGGTGCCGGGCTTATGGTCGGGGCCGCCGGGAGGAGGGCCCGGCATTTTATCGTTCCGGCTCATTCGCGCACCTCCTTTTTAAACTGCTGCGAAGCACAGATTTCCTGATACAGCGGGCTTCTCTGCACCAGCTCGTCGTGGGTGCCGGCGTCGACGATTTCGCCCTGCTCCAAAAGCAGGATGCGGTCGGCGTTCTGTACGGACGCCACGCGCTGGGCGATGATGATGACCGCCGTGTCTTTCAGGTGCGTGCGAAGGGCCTTGTGCAGGCGGGACTCGGTGCCCAGGTCCAGCGCCGAGGTGCTGTCGTCGAAGATGAGCAGCGGTGCCTTGCGCACAATAGCCCGGGCGATGGAAACGCGCTGCTTCTGGCCGCCGGAAAGGGAAGTGCCCTTTTCGGCAATCCAGGCGTCGTACCCTTCGGGCATGGCGGAGATAAACTCGTCCGCCTGGGCGATGGAAGCCGCTTCCTGAATTTCTTCCGGCGTGGCGTCGTCGCGGCCCCAGCGGATGTTGTCGGCGACTTTGCCGGCAAACAGCTCGCTCTTCTGCAAAACGCAGGCAATCTGCTTGCGCAGGGACTCCAGGTCGTACTCGGCGATGTCGCGCCCGTTCCAGAGGATGCGGCCGCCCTGGGGGTTATAAAACCGCAGAATCAGGTTGATGATGGACGTTTTGCCCGAACCCGTGGCGCCCAGAATGGCCACCGTCTCGCCGGGTTTGACCGAGAAGGAGACGTTGGACAGCACGGGCGTGCCCTGGGAGCCGGGGTAGGAGAACACGACGTTCTCAAACTCCAGGCCTTCCCACTTCTCGGGCACCGGAACGTCGCCGCTAACGATGACCGGCTCGGTGTCGAGCACTTCCAGGATGCGGATGGCCGAAGCCCTGGCACGGGAGAAAGCGTTGAACAGCATGCCCACCATCATGAGAGACATGAGAATCTGCACGGCGTAGGTGATGGCGGCCATGACGGAACCGACCTGCATGTTGCCCGCTTCAATCTGGTAGCCGCCGATGAGAATGATGGCCACGACGGCCACGTTCATCAGGATCATCATGATGGGCATGGCCAAGGCCAGCAGCTTCTGCACTCGGAGGGCGGCCAGAGACAGGTCCATGTTGGCCTGGCCGAAACGCTTTTCTTCATATTCCTCCCGGACAAAGGCCTTGACTACCCGGGCGCCGGTGACGTTTTCCTGCACGACGGAGTTGACCTTGTCCAGCTTCTGCTGCACGGCCTGAAACAGCGGGGAGGCCTTGCGCAGAATGACAATCATGACAAACAGCTCAACCGGCAGCAGGCAGAGCAGCACCAGGGAAAACCGCCGGCTGATGGCCAGCGCCATGATGATGCCGCCTATGAAGTTAATGGGCGCGCGGAAAAACATGCGAAGCATCATGTTGACCATGTTTTCCACGGCGGTGATGTCGTTGGTCAGGCGGGTGACCAGCGAACCGGTTGTGAACTTGTCCGTCTGTTCCAAAGACATGGACATGACCCGGCGGAACGCCTCTTTCCGAAGGTCGTTGCCGAAGCCCTGGGAGGCGTTCAGAGAGCAGAAG
>JAKPBM010000218.1 GCA_029778935.1 Bacillota bacterium
CGGCTTTCTGGGTGGGGACGAAGCTGTTCTGGCTCAGCCTGGCCATCGCCGCCGCTTTGACGGTTCTGTATATGTTTCTGGCGTGGGTTTTCGCCAAAACCTTCGAGTTTGCCGAAGAAAAGGAAAAAGCGCTTTTGCATCTGGCGGTTAACTTACTGAATCTGACTGAACTGCCGGAGAAGGAAACTGAATAAAAAAAGCCGGCCCAAACGGGCCGGCTTTTTTTCCAGATGTGTATTGAGCAGCGCGCGGGGGACAAGGGCTGCAAACTAGTACCGTATACGCCGTTGCGCCGGCCGGAAAATGCCCGCGGCACCGCATACGTGTGCCAAAAGCGGCAACCAACCGGTTCTCAATGCCTTGCAGAGGCCTTACCTCAGTTTCTTTCTCAGAACAAGGCCCTGTTCGGCTTCCCAGTGCACGTAAAACCCGCTTTTTATGTACATTTCATAATACCCGCCGAAGTCAGAAGACATGTTACTGCCTTCCTTATACGGGTATGCCTCCACAAAGTCAAAGCCGTCCCTGGCCGCGTCCTCGCATACACGTGCCAGCAAAAGCGAGGCAATCCCCTTTCTTTTCATATCGGGAGCAATTACGAAGCAGAACACGGATTTCACTTTTACACCGGAGCCGGGTTCCTCCACAGGCACATACCCCATATTTCTTCGCCAGCTGACACAGTTGAGACAGTCTGCCTTCGTGTTGGCATTGCACCACCCGACAATTTTGCCGCCGCTGTACGCAAGATACCCCTGGATGTTTCCGCCTTTGACATACCGCAAGGCATACTCTCTTCGCTTTGCCGCCGTGGAAAAGTCTTTGCCGGCGCAGTCGTCGTTGCACCAGCATACGCAATAACACTTGTGGGCATCCACAAACCTGTCGTGGGGCGTTGTGTCAAAGAAGCGTACGTACTCTTCCGCAAGATCCGGCGTAAGTTTTCGTATCACAACGGAATTCTGCATAGATTTCCTCCGTTATAAAAGCAAGGGAAAAATTGACGGCGCCCGCGGGTTCCGGCGCCGTCGATTGGATTTTTCCTCACCCTGTTTATTTTATAATATAATGTGTTATCAGCCCGGCCTGCCGCCCGTGCCGCGCCTGCTACAGCAACCGCTCGTCGTACTGGGCGCGGGGGCCGCCGATATATTTGGGCCGCGTTCTGGCGCAGACCAAATGGGCCTGCCCGATGCTTTTGACGGACACGCGCACAGGCACGGCCACGGCCGCAAGGTTCATGCCGATTAAAACATCGCCCACGTCCATCCCCGCCGCCGCGCGCACGCTTTCCACCACCACAGGCTCTTTCAGCCGCTGGTAGGTCAACGCGGCAAAGGCGCCGCCGGCTTTTAAGACAGGCACGACGTTGACAGGCGTCAGCCCGAATTTCTCCGCCGCTTCCGCTTCCAGCACCACCGCGCGGTTTAAATGCTCGCAGCACTGGGCGGCCAGAAAGATGCCCCGCGCGCTTAGCTCCGGATAAATGCCGTCCCAAAGGGCTTCCGCCGCTTCGGTGTTGGTAAAGGAGCCGATTTTATGGCCTGCAATCTCGCTTGTGGAGCAGCCGACCAGAAACAGCGAGCCTTTTTTTAAATTCGCTTTTTCCAACAGTTCCAACAAGGCCGTTCTCGCGGCCAGGGTTACATCCTGCATGAAAAATCCCTCTTATAACTTAGTTTACTCCCCGGGGAAGAGCTTTTTCCGGGCTTCGGTCAGCAAATCCGCTCCTCGGATAAGGAATTCCTTTTCGGACGGAATCGTGAAATGCCACGGGGCCATCATGAAGCCTTTGAGCCGGTCGGGGTGAATGTGCTGCTTGGAGAAGGCCATTAAGCCTTCCATGTTCTCCTCGCAGGACCAGTTGCTGCCCGTGGGCACCTGGTCGAATCCGAGCTTTTCCAGATCGATAAAGCAGGAAAGGTACGTCACATGGTCTTTGTTCTCCTGCTGCAGGTCAAAGGAAGCGTCGTAATACCAGTTGCTCTGCAGCACATCCTTGGACATATTTTTCACAAACAGCTCCGGATTATGCCAGTAGTAGTCCGACCACACCCACGGGCGGGTGTTCAGCTTGTCGCAGAGGCGGAACATACGGTTTACGTCGTGCCACCAAAGCTCGTGGTTGCGGATGACGATGTAATCGTAATGCCGCTGATGCCCGTAGGTTTCCTCGTCCATGCCCAGGTGGAAGTAGGCCGGGCTGTCGAACAGCTCGCACACTTCGGTGATGACGTCGTCGACGACCTTGTAATACTCCGGCGTGGACACCATGCGGGCATACTGCTTCAGCCAGGCGTCATGGCAGGTGGAGAAGTTGAGTTTGGGAATCGGCGTAAGCCCCAGCTCGCGGCACTGCCGCAGCTTTTCGGCAAACGCCGCCTTGGTAAGGGCGCCTTTGACGGCCAGCTCGGGGTGGCTTTCGTATACGATGCCGTCGCCCACGTCGATAATTAACATATTGTAGCCGGTTTTGGCCAGGTGCGCTACGACCTCGTCCCAGACGGCTTCGTCCCAGTGAAGCGTATCGCGGTAGATCGCCTCGCCAGGCAGAGAGGTGCCTTTAGGGGAAACGGTTCTGTCGGACCACATGTTGGTGGAAAAATGAATCAGATACGACCAGATTTTTTCTTTCATGACCGCGCCACCTTTCCTTTTTCCGTGGTTTCGACCGTATTATAGCACAGCGGGTCTGGGAAAACAAGGAAAGAAAGGTTGCGTTGAAATTTTACAAATATTCTGTTCAATGTTTAAAACTTTATGTTATAATAGACATACGAACCCTGCGGCGAAGGAGGAAAACCGGTGAGAAAATCGAATCGGGCTGTTCTTGGGAAGAAACTGCGTGGCTTTAACGTATGCGGTTTTTTGCTGGCGGTTTTCCTCCTGCTGGCCGGATGCCGGGAGCCTGTGGAGCCTACGGAGACCCTTCCGTCCTCCACCACGACGGCGGAAAGCCAGAAACACGCGTCGGACGAGCCGCTGGCGAAAAAGCCCGTGTGGTCCTCGTCGCTGTTTGTAAAGGATGAGGTGCTGTACTACGTCCACCCGACGACGGGCTGCCTCATACGCTACGACCTGAAGGAAGAG
This sequence comes from Bacillota bacterium, assembly GCA_029778935.1. Lineage (GTDB taxonomy): Bacteria > Bacillota > Clostridia > Oscillospirales > QAMX01 > DUUG01. The sequence continues at coordinate 3,091 of JAKPBM010000218.1, forward strand.
GAGGGGGGCGCGATATGGTCCCTGCCGGTGTACGAGTCTTTCTTTCTTTCCGGGGACCGGCTGTACGTGCGCAACCAGCACGAC
>JAKPBM010000201.1 GCA_029778935.1 Bacillota bacterium
CGTCAGATACGGAAGGGGCGCCATGCCGTAAAGGAACTTGTCGTGGCAGCGCAGGGAAAACTCGCCCTTTTTCGTGCTGGTCGAAAGGATGAGAGCGCCGATTACGTTGTCTTTGTGGCTGTCTAAAATGCCTCTTGTGTAGGGGGCCACCTTGGTGGGATGGCGGCCGCCTTCCCAGGTGGTCTGAATCCACAGCACAGGCTCGGCCGGAAGGACGGAAGCATCCTTGGCGAGCAGGTAATCGGCATAATCGTCGTAAGTGGTGTAAGGGACCAACTCCCGGAAGTCTTCGATGGTTTTGGGCTTATGCCCCTGGAAGATGATTTCCCCAAGGCGGCAGTTGTTGTACATCTCCAGCTGTTCTTCCAGCAGGCGCCGCTGTATTTTCATGTAATCGTCCATGGAGAGGTCCAGAAAGCCGCAGTATTCCTGCCAAAGGCGATGGTATTCTTTCTTTCGCAGCCGTTCGTCAACCGTTGCCAAGTCAGCGCGCCCCCTAATCTTTCTGAGTGGTTTTCAAACCTTGAAAAAACGCCCGAATGCTCTTTTTCGTGGGAAAAAGGAACGGCGTTATTTTCTGGTACTGTTCGTATCCTTTCAGAGTATGCGGGAAAAAGAACCTGTCCTGGATGGTAACATGAACAATGTCGCACAGGCTAAAAGTTACGGTTGCAATAAGAAGTTCCGTTCCGCCGGCGGCCAGCCATAAAAATATGTAACCCAGAATCAGAAACGGAACGCCGGGGTGGCGGCACAGAGCGTATACGCCTGTATTCACGACGTCGTTTTCGCCGGAACATGCGCCGTAAGTTTTGGAAAAGGGCAGGGCGAAGAAAAGAGCGTACACCATGCCGGCGTAGAACAGAAGGGAAATCCCGAAAAATACCTGCCGAAACCAGGGGGAACCGGCGGAAAAAATGCGGGAAAAGTCTGTTAGCCGCGCGGTGGCAATCACAAGCATCAGCACGGCGGCAAAGAACAGAAGGGAAATCCCTTTGGTAAATTTCTTCATCTTTGCATAATCATACAGGCAGAGCAATGCAAATGCCGCCAAGCCGAGAACGATTTCCAGCATGGGAACGCTCCTTCACAGGGCCTATTAAGGAATTTTATTATATCGTCCCTAATGCCGTAAGTCAAGGCTTTTTGTCTAAAATTGTAAAATTTTACTAAAGTTATTGCCGATTTGGCGAACTTTTGGAAATATATGGCCCGCAACCGGATCGGTTGCGGGCCATTTGGTTACATATTCGAGGCTACATAAAATCTACTCTATGCATTTGTAACCGTACGATGTAATTTTGCTGTGTTACATTAGGAGAAAAGCAGCCGTTTTGCCTCGTCCATATTAGCCAGGTGGGCGTGCTGCATGGTGCGGAGGGTTTCGGCTTCTTTCGCCGAGGATTCCTCCGAAATGTGCAGCGCCGCGTCGATGGCTTTCGTAAGAACGTCCGCGGACAGGCCGTCCAGCGGCAGGCAGGGAGCGTTGGACATGTTTTTCAGGAAACTTTCGACCTTTACGTCGTAGGCCAGGCCCACCATGGGCACGCCGGCCGCCGCGGCGAAAATCAGCGAATGCAGCCGCATGCCCACCACCAGCTTCATGCGGGCGATAACCCCCATGACTTCCTGCGCCCGGTGGCTTTTGCGGAACAGCACGTGGGGCACGGTGAGCCGGGCCGAAAGAACCTCCAAAATGCCGAGGTCCGTCGGGTACTCCATGGGCAGCAGCAGCGGGGTATAGCCGTACTGCTTGTAGACGTATTCGGCCGCCTGCGCTATCACGTCCACGGAGTTGCGGAACTTGCCCCAGTCCCGAAGGCAAAAGGCCACGTACGGCGCGCCGGCGGGGGTGTTTTCCTCGTTAAAGATGGCGTCGACTCTGGCTTTGTCCGCAAAGGTCAGGGCCAGGGCCGGGTCCGCCGTCAGGCAGATTTTGGGCTTCGTGACGCCCATTAAGGACAGCTCGTTCATGGAAACGTCGTCCCGCAGGGTGATTACGTCGACGCAGCGGTTTAAGATGCGGCCGGCGGCTCTGCGGTTGCCGGGGCGGCGGATGGGGCCGATGCCGCAGCCGTAGAGCATGGTTTTGGCGCCGAACAGCTTGGCCATTTTGATGGAATAGAGATAGTAGCGGATGGAGCGGGTGCTGGTGTTGTCGGCAATCAGCGTGCCGCCGCCGTTGATGTAGAGCTTGGTTTTGAAAAGCCTTCCGGCGTACAGCGGGAAGTTGAAGGTGTGGATAGTGTTGATGCGGTATTCCAGGCGGGTTTTCGTCGGGTTGCGGGATATGACGGTGATGTCCACGTCCGGGTCGATGGTGCGCAGGGACTCGGTGATGGACTCCATGATGGCGTCGTCGCCCATGTTGCCGCGGCCGTAGGCGCCGCAGAGGATGACCCGGTCGCGCTTTACTTTCGGGCGGCCGCTGCGGCGGCGGATGGTTTCGTAGATTTTTAGCTGGGTGTTCTTCATGGCCTCGATGGAGTAGAGCTTGGCCGCCTTTTCCGCCAGTTTCCGGGAAAACTCCTTGCGCTTATCCGCGTCCTGGGCAAAGGCCAGTATGTATTCGGCCAGGGCCTCCCTGTCGCCGGGGGTGAAGATGTAGCCGTTGACGCCGTGGTCGATGAGCCTGGGCATACCGCCGACACGGCTGCAGATGGTGGCGCAGCCGGCGCGGATTCCTTCCAGCACGGCGTAGGGGAAGGACTCGGTCAAAGACGTCAGGGTGTTGATGTCCAGCGCCGTCAAAAACCGTTCCACATCGCGAATCCAGCCGGCAAAGCAGATGCGGTCGGAAAGGCCCGTCGCTTTGGCGATATTTTGCAGCTTTTCCCGCTCTTCGCCGTCGCCGGCGATGACGAGCTTCAGCTTCGGGTTTTTGCGCGCCGCGATGGCAAAACCTTCGATAAGGGTGCCGATGTCTTTGACGGGGTGCAGGCGGGCGGCGATGCCCACCACGATGTCGCCTTCCTCGTATGGCAAGCCCAGAGAGCGGAGATACGCCGCCCGGCGGGCCGGGTCGTCGGCTTCCGTGCGGTCGTAAGGGGTGAAGTCGATGCCGTTGTATATGGTAAACACCCGGTGGGGCGAAAAGCCGCGCGTAATCAGCATGTCCACAAAAGCGTCGGAAACGCCGATGTGATAGTCGATAAACCGCAGGGCGATGCGGTTTAATAAGCCGTTGGTAAGGTTTTTCAGGGGTTTTCCCATGTAGTCCTTCCGGTAGTCGGAGTGGACGGTGGTCACCATGGGGCGCTTGTGCCAGGGTTTTAAAAAGGTGCCCATGACGTTGCCCTTGGCGCCGTGGCAATGGATTATGTCAAACCGCCCTTCCAGAAAGAT
>JAKPBM010000224.1 GCA_029778935.1 Bacillota bacterium
CCACGTACACGTGGCAGTTGCCTACGCCCGTTTCGATGACCGGCACGGTGGCGTTTTCCACCACGGCGCGGATTAAGCCGGCGCCGCCTCGGGGAATCAGCACGTCGAGCACGCCGCTGGCCTTCATCATGGCGGCAGCGCCTTCCCGGGTCGTATCCTCCAGCAGGTAGATGCAATCGGCGGGAAGCCCCGCTTTTTCCAACGCGGAGCGCATGAGCGAGCACAAAGCGATGTTGGAATGGAGCGCTTCCCGCCCGCCCCGCAGAATGCAGACGTTGCCCGCCTTCAGGCACAGCGCCGCCGCGTCGACGGTGACGTTGGGCCGGGCTTCAAAGATGATGCCCACCACACCCAAAGGCACGCGCTTTTTGCCAATGCGAAGCCCATTGGGCCGCACCGTTTCGTGCAGCACTTCGTTCACAGGGTCGGCCAAAGCCGCCACGTCCCGGACACCGGCGGCCATGGCTTCAATCCGGGCCGGCGTCAGACGGAGCCGGTCCAGCATGGACGGACGCATGCCGGCGCTTTCTGCGGCCGAAAGGTCCTTTTCGTTTTCGGCAAGTAGGGTGGAGATGTTTTCCGTTAAAGCGTCCGCGATGTAGTTCAAAGCCTTGTTTTTCGCGTTTTGCCCGGCCACGGCCAGAATGCGGGCGGCGGCCCGGGCTTTTTCCCCCTGCAGGCGCAGAAGGTCGGCTGCGTTCATCGGTTTAACCTCCCTTTTTGGCAAAGAGTGTTCCGCGCAGTCGGCCGTCGCAGATGTCCAAAATATGCAGCGGCTCGCTGCCGTTGGTGATGACCATGTCGATGCCGGCGTTCATGCAGATTTCCGCCGCGTCGAGCTTGGTGGCCATGCCGCCGGTGCCCACGTTGGACTTGGAGCCGCCGGCCATGGCCCGAAGCTCCGGCGTAATCTCTCTGACCAGCGGGATCAGGCGCGCTTCATCGTTTTCCCGCGGGTCGCCGTCGTACAGGCCGGAAATGTCGGAAAGGATAATAAGCAGGTCGGCCTTGCACAGTACGGCTACGTAGGCCGACAGGCGGTCGTTGTCGCCGAAAGACGTCATGCTTTCGATTTCGTAGGTGGAAATGGCGTCGTTTTCGTTGACCACAGGGATGACGCCGTAGGAAAGCAGCGTTTCAAAGGTGTTCTCGGCGTTGTTTCGGGTGATTTCCTTATCCAGCACGTCCCGGGTCAAAAGGATCTGGCCGACGGTGTGGCCGTACTCGGTAAAGAGCTTGTCGTAAATATGCAGCAGCGCGCACTGGCCCACGGAGGCGGCGGCCTGCTTTTCTTTCACGGTTTTGGGCCGCTCGCAAAGGCCCAGCCGATCCATGCCGGCGGCCACGGCGCCGGAAGTTACCAATATGACATCCCGGCCGGAGTTTTTCAGATCCGCCAGGGCGTTCACCAGCTGCTGGATGCGGCGAAGGTTCAGTTTTCCCGTCGCCTCATGGGTCAGCGTGGAGGAGCCGACTTTGACCACCACTCGGCGGATGCTTTCCCGGTCAAGATTGAGCATGCAAACTGTTCCTTTCGTCCTGTACTTTATTGCGCCGCCAGTTCCGCGCGGGCCCTGGGCAGGTCGCGGTAGCTGATGAGCTCGATGCCGCACTGCTCGATGTGTTTTCTCGTCCTCGGGTCGGCAAAGAGCTGGTACTCCCAGACGCGGTTGCGCCAGAGGCTGCTGGTGTTTTTCAGCTCGTCGCATTCGACGGCGGGGTGAATATACGTTTCCACAACGCCCTCGGGGCAGTTTTCAAAGCGGGTGTACATGTAGTCCCGGAAGTTTTCAAAGCTTTCGCCCTGGGGGCCTTTGAAGTTATGTACCCAGAGGTAGTCGATGATGGGCACGTTCAGCGCGTCGGCTTCTTTGGCCATCTCCGAAAGGTAGGCGTTAAACTCGGGGCCCATGCCCTCTTCGCCAAACCGCGGGAAGCGGAAGCCGTAGCCGTACTCGGCGCAGAGCTTAAATACCAAAGGCAGGAAGTTTTGGATGCCTTCCAGGCCGTACAGAGAGCCCATGTGGTTATCCAGGTGGGAGGGCTCCATGCCGAACTTCTTGGCAAAGGCGATCTGGGCGCGGATTTCGGCCTCCACTTCTTCCGCCTTGGCGTTCTCCTCGAAGCCGTCGCAGTGGAAGTGCATATAGCCGTACTCGTCCCGCAGGCTGTCGGTGCAGCCGGTGTAAACGGGGCGCCAGCGGTATTTTCTCCACTCGCTGGTGAAGGTAAGGTGGACGCCGAAGGCAAATTCGGGGTGTTCTTTCGCGTACATAAGGGCTTCGGGGGCCCAGCCGCAGGGAGTCATAATCGTTGCGGAGGTGATGCCGCCTTTCTCGAACAGGTCGAACACGGCCAGGTTGGCCGCATGGCACATGCCGGTGTCGTCCGCGTTGATGATCAGAAACTTTTTCATAGTAATCCCCTTTCCGTAGCTTTGAAAAATGGTTTGCCTTATTTGTCCTTGCGTTTTTCCGGCGGGAGATGTGCCGCCCTGCCGAAACAAGGCGGCACATACGGGCAAGGGAACGCAAAGCGTTCCCTTTTGCGGCGGTATTAGTCTACGATTACTTCGCCCATGCCCTTGCCGGACGCGCCGGCGGCATTGGCCTCGTCTACGTCAATGTGCATG
>JAKPBM010000245.1 GCA_029778935.1 Bacillota bacterium
CGGCCTTTGAGCAGGTATTTTTCGCTCATGCGGTTAGACATGGGTTCGGAATAGCGGACTTTCGCGTTCACATACCCTTTCCGGCCGGAAATAGTCGCCAGAAGCAGCATGTTTTCGGCGCACTCGGTGGCGCGGACGCGGGCCTTTTCTTCGCCGGTGACGGCGTAGCGGAAGCAGAGGGCGGCGGTGACCATGGAAGTCCACAGCCCGTCGTTGTCGGAGCATACGCCCCTGTAGACGCCGTCTTTGCCCAGACCCGCCCGCACGGTCATGCCCCGGCGGGAGATATACTTGAAGATGACCTCGTCGAAGTAGTCGGCCTTCTGCCGGTAGCTCAGGGTCAAAAACACAAGGTGGACAACCTGGTTTTCCGTCGCCAGCCACGCGCCGCCATTTCCGTCGGAGCAGGCAAACAGCACGGCCGGCTCGTCGATGTACTTGTGTACGCCGAAGTACATGCACTTGTCCTTTTCATAGGCCGACGGGTCCACCCGCCAGGCGCCGGCGTTGGTGGCAATCCACGTGACGCCGTTTTCAGAAAACGCGAAGTTTACATCCTCAGGTTTTACACCGAAGGGCAGTTCCTGCGGAACGGCAAACTCCGGCTTTGCCCCGCCGGTTAAGTACTCCCGCAATATGGCAGGCAAGTTTTCCAGACCCAGCGCTTCTTCCCGCGTGTAGCGCAGGGAGTATTTCTGCAGAATCGGGGAGAGGGGCAAAGGCTTTTTGTGGTACTTCAGTTTCATGCATATCCTCCTTTGAACTTTGAATGGGGGACTAAATAAACACTGCTTCCATTGTACAGGAAAAACGCAAAAAATGCCATCCCTTGCAAACCGGATTTGGGCAGGATTTCGCAGCCGGGCGGGTTTTCCGGGGCGGCCGGGCGTAAAACACAACACCCCCGGAAGCCGTTCCCGAGGGTGCAGAGTTAATTTCTGTTAATCCGTACCGAATAAAACAAAATTCTTTCCGAAGCGCCGGAAAGGGATGGAGAAAATGGGAATGCCCGTCTCATACGGGGCCAGCGAGTACAGGGGATAGAAGATATACAGCGCCGAGTTGGTCACATAGAAGCGGTGCGGGTCAAAATACGTGCGGATTCGTTTGGGCAAATCCGAATAGTATTCCGACGCTTTCTGCCGCGCGCGCTTCCTTGCTTCGGCGGAAATGGCGGAGAGGATCTTGCCTTCCCACGCGTAGCCGGGCCGGAACAGGTCCGACAGGGTCAGCAGAACGCCCTGCCGCAGATCCCAGGTCTGGGCCGAAGCGGCGATGTGGCCGTGGGCGCCGCCGGAGTAGGAATACGTTTCCGTATACAGGCTGATGTGAGTCGAAGTGAGAAGATATATCCGAAAATCGGAACGAAGCGTGTGGCAGACAAAGGGACGCTCTTCCCACAGAGCGGACTGCAAGTCTTTTTCCGCCAGAGGAAAAAGCGTTGTTTCCGCCCGGTGGAACTGCATCTTTGCCAGCGCTTCATTGTACCGGTTAAACGGAGCGGCCAATTCCCCCGAAAGCGACGGCGAACTGAGGGAAACGCGCAGTACCGGGGTTTGGCCGGAGATAAAGGTTTTGGATATCGTGTGTGCCTCGGGCGTGAACAGATCCATTTCGTTTATCACCCCCCCTTGCTTCATTATACGAAGCAGGGGGGGTTTCGGTGCCTGGCCTGTCTACCCGTTTCTTCTCGCTTCTTCCTCGAGAATTTTCACTGTTGCCGATGCGCCGAGCCGGTCGGCCCCGGCTTCCAGCATGGCCAGGGCGTCGTCATAGGTGCGGATGCCGCCGGCGGCCTTGATTTGCATCTTGCTGCCGACGACCGAGCGGAACAGCTTCACGTCGTGCACCGTTGCGCCGCCGGTGGAGAAGCCGGTGGAGGTTTTCACAAAGTGGGCGCCCGCTTCCATGGCCGCTTCGCAGGCCAGAACCTTTTCTTCGTCGGAAAGCAGGCACGCTTCTAAAATAACCTTGACGACCGCGCCGGAAGCGGCGTCCACCACGGCTTTCATGTCGTCCACAAGGGCCTGCTTGTCGCCGGCTTTGGCCGCGGCGATGGGAATCACCATGTCGATTTCACCGGCCCCGACGGCGACGGCTTCCGCCGTTTCAAAGGCCTTGGCCTTGCTGGTGGATGCGCCGAGAGGGAAGCCCACCACGGTGCAGACCTTTACGGCGCTGCCGGAAAGCAGTTTGCTGCAAAGGGGCACATAAATGGGGTTTACGCAGACGGACGCCGTGCCAAACCGCAGGGCTTCCCGGCAAAGGGCTTCGATCTGGGCGGGGGTGGCGTCGGGTTTTAACAGGGTGTGGTCGATTTTGGACGCGATGGAAACCATA
>JAKPBM010000250.1 GCA_029778935.1 Bacillota bacterium
CGAAAATCCGGACCGTGTGGGAAAGGATGACGCCCTGCGCTTTGCTCCGCAGGTACGGTATGACCCGCTCCACCATCATAGGCTCGCACTCTCTCGGCGGGCCGGGCAGCATGATCACCGTGCAGGTTTCGCCTTCGATGACCGCGCCCGGCGCCGTGCCCCAGTCGTTGTCCAGCACGATGCAGCCCTCGGGCAGCCAGGCCTGCTTTTCGTTGTTCTTCGTCATGGTGCGGCCGAACTTCTCCATGTTTTCCTTGAGCCGCCGCAGAATATCCTCGTGGAGCACGAGTTTCCGCCCCATGGACTCGGCGATGACTTCTTTCGTCAGATCGTCATAGGTCGGGCCCAGCCCGCCGGTGGTAATCACCAAGTCGGACCGCTCCACCGCCTGCTTCAGTACGGCGGCCAGCCGGTTGGGGTTGTCGCCCACGACGGTGTGGTAATATAAATTAATGCCCAGCTCCAAGAGGCAGCGGGAAATAAACTGCCCGTCGGTGTTGGCGATTTCTCCCAAAAGAAGCTCCGTCCCCACGGCGATAAGCTCCGCGTTCATAGCTAGACCCCCTAGAAGTACAGGTTGCTGTAGGCCATTCTCGGCGGGAACAGCCGGTCCCAAAGCAAGGCGGCCGTTTCATCCCCGGGCAGAAGCCCGTTGTAATACAGGCTGGCCGCCGTTTTGTCCGACGCTACCAGCCGCGAAAACTCGCGAATGTCCAGTTCCAGCGTCGGCGCGCCTTCAATGGGCTGGTCGTAGACCGTGTTGGTCTCCGGCGCGAAGGAAATGCCGAACACGCCGTTGTTGGACTCGATGAGGTCGTCTTTTAAAACGAGGTTCATCATGCCCCTGGTCGCCGCCGGCAGCATCGCCAGCAGCGTTTTCACGTGGATAACGCGCACCATCATGCCCGGACGCAGGGTGATCTCCACGTCCCGGGCCTCTTTGGCCAGCGTCCGGAACAAACCGCCCAGCACGAAATCGCCGTCGAACTTGAAATACTCGTCCGAGTGCCGGCCGATAAAGCCCGCCAGGCCCTTGGCCGCTTCGGGCGTGGTAAACACAAACTCCACGATGGAATCGTCCCCCGTGGGGTCATAGGCGATGTACCCGTCCAGCTCCTTGCGGATGTAGCAGTAGCGCCGGCCGGCGCCCTTGCGGGTTTCCTTGAAACTGTATTTCTGCGCAAAGTGGCGCCAGTCTTTTTCATCCCGGACCCCCGCCAGGTTGTAACGCCGGGCAAAGGCATCGTACAGCGCGGCGAGAACGGGCAGATCCTCCTCCTTGGCCGGCCGAAGCTCCCCCTGGGCCGCCAGATACGCAAAAGCCTTGGGGTTTACCTTTACTCTTGGCACATCAAAGGCGTATTCATACCCGTATTTTCTGTAAAAGTCGTAGGAAAAGGGCTGGAGCATGGAAATCGGCGTTTTATTGTAGTTCATGCGCGCCAGCGCTTCCTTAATCAGGCGGGCCGTCAGCCCCCCGTAGCGGTACTCGGGCAGGCAGGATACGCCGCCGATACCGTCCATAGGGACAGGGCGGCCGTAAAGGTATACCCGGTAGTTGAAAATACCCAGCACCGCCGCCAGCCTGTCATTCACAAAATAGCCCAGCGTGTTCCCCTTGGGCCATTCTTTCCGCATCCTGTCCCGGCGGGTTGTGTGTTCGTTTATGTCGCAGTTAAAGGCATAGCCTGAAACCGACGCGGCCTGTTCAAAATCATCTTCCGACACCAGCGCGCGCAGCATACGTTTCCCTCTCTTTCTTCCGTCTTGGCTAAGGTAGTTCAATAATTTCCAGTTCCGATATGGCTTCTTCGCAGAGGGCATCTATATTGAGATTCGCTTCCGACTGTAAGAGCTTGTCGATGCGGGGTTTGGTTTTGGGGTGCTTTGGCGTGAAGATGGTGCAGCAGTCCTCATAGGGCTGGATGGAGAGTTCAAAAGTCTCCGTCTGCCGGGCAATGGTGACAATTTCTTCCTTGTCCATGCCGATAAGCGGGCGCAATACCACCCGGTCGACGACGGCGTCGGTGGCGTTTAAGGCTTCCATGGTCTGGGACGCCACCTGGCCCAAACTTTCGCCGGTCACAAGCGCCGGAATGCCTTCCTTTTCGGCAATGCGGCAGGCAATCCGCATCATAAACCGGCGGAACAAAACGGTAAACAGCTCCGAAGGGCATTTGGCCCGCAGGGTCTCCTGCAGTTTTGCCACCGGAACGATAATCAGCTTCATATTGCCGCAGCGCTTGGTCATGACCCGCGCGATGTCGATGACCTTCTGTTTCGCCCGGGGGGAGGTATACGGGGGACTTTCAAAGTGCAAAGCCGTAAGGGACACGCCCCGCTTGGCAATCATATGGCCCGCCACGGGGCTGTCGATGCCGCCGGAAAGCAGCAGCAGGGCGTGGCCGTTGCTGCCCAGGGGCATGCCGCCGGCGCCGGGGATGCGGTTGGCGTGGATATAGGCGTCGGTTTCCCGGATTTCGATGGTGACGGTCACGTCCGGGTTGTCCAGATCCACTTTGAGCCTTGGGAAACGGGACAAAATCACGCCGCCTGCCAAAGCCGCCAGTTCCGGCGAGGTGAGCGGGAAGTTTTTGTCCGACCGCTTGGCGTTCACTTTGAAGGTTTTGGCTTTCGCCAGCTCGTTTCTGCAGTATTCGGGCAGGATTTTGAAGATTTCGTCGGTGTTTTTGGGGCACTCGGCGGCTTTGCACAGCGCCGCGATGCCGTAGACGTCCTTTGCCGCCTCAAACGCCTTGTCAATGGCGGCGGCGGACGCTTCGTCCTTGGGCCGCACGTAGATGGTCGACTGCCGGGACACCAGCGAGTACGTCCCGATGGGCGAAAGCCGGCGGCGGACGTCGTCCATGAGCTTTTGCTCAAACTTGCTGCGGTTCAACCCCTTTAGAACAATTTCCCCGCATTTTAAAAGAATCACTTCTTTATATTGCATGGTTTCACTCCTTGTCATCGGTGGGCCAGTACTTTTTGGGCCTTGGCCAGGGCCTCGGCCAGAATTTCCATGTGCTCCTTGGTATTTTCCGCCGAAAGACTAATTCTTATGGCGGAAATCACCTTTTCCCTTGCAATGCCCATGGAAAGCAGGGCCTTGCTCGGCTTGCCCTTGCCGCAGGCGGAGCCGGCGGAAACGTAGATTCCTTCCTCGGCCAGAAAATGCACCAGCGTTTCGCTCTGATACCCAGGCAAAGACACCGTGAACACGCCCGGCACGTCCCCGTCGGACAAAACGCACAGGTTCGGGCACTTTTCCTTCAGCAGCGCAAGGCCGTATCGCTTGATTTCCTCGATTTCCTTTGCCTTTTCCCTATACAAAGGCCCCATGGCGGACACCGCCGCGGCAAAGCCGGCGATGGCGGG
>JAKPBM010000264.1 GCA_029778935.1 Bacillota bacterium
TTCTTCGCCGACGGAAGGGGATAGGGAAAACCGGTTAAATCAAAGGAACCGGAGCAGGAAATCCCCTGGGGAACTTTCCCGTCGTCGTGGGCATAATGGGTAACGAAACGGGCCGGCTGGGGCGTCAGGAGATAGGGGGTGTTCATTGAGGGAAGCCTCCTTCAAGTTTATTTCACGCCGATACGGGCGCAAAGTTCAAACAGCGGGCAGTCGTGGCACTTTGGGTTCCGCGCGGTGCAGACGTCGCGGCCGAACCAAACCAGCCGGTGGCAGAAGTCGTTCTGCTCTTCCGGCGGAAGCAGCTCTTTCAGGCGGAACTCCACCTTTTTAGGGTCTTTGGAATCGCACAGGCCGAAGCGGTTGGAAAGGCGGATGCAGTGGGTGTCCGCCACAACGGCGGGCTTTTTGTAGATGTCGCCCAGCATTAAGTTGGCCACTTTCCGGCCTACGCCGGGGATTTCCAGCAGTTCCTCCATGGTCTGGGGAACCTGTCCGTTAAATTTGGACAAAAGCAGGATTGCCGCGTTTTTCAAATCCCGCGCTTTGACCCGGAAAAACCCCGTGGGGCGGATGATGGCTTCCAGCTCGTCCAAGTCCGCCTCGGCGAAGGCCTCCAGCGTGGGGTACTTTTCGTACAGGGGGATGGAAACCTGGTTGACCCGCTCGTCGGTGCACTGGGCGGCCAGCCGCGCCGAAAACAAAAGCTGCCACGGCTCTTTATAGTCCAGCGAGCAGTCCGCTTCGGGGTAGATCTCTTTCAGTTTTTCCATAATCGCCAGGGCGCGGGCCTTGGTGTTCAATGCGTTCCATCCTTTCCGGAGCAATCTTTCAGCAAGTGTCATTATATCATACGGCAAAGCAAAAGGAAAGAATGTATGGCTTTACTTGTGCAAAACAGAGGAACCTCCGTCGAAGCCTTGTTATTTTATGAATTTCCTGTATAATTATGGGTGTTTACAGCGCAACGTATTGCTAGAATTACAAAAGACAGGGGATGGTCGCCATGTCATACGTGAAACAGGGAATGGAACTTTTAAGCCAGTTGGATCCGGAACTCGGTTCGGCTGTTCAGGCGGAATACGGCCGTCAGCGGCAGAATATTGAGCTGATCGCGTCGGAAAACTTCGTAAGCTCGGCCGTTTTGGCCGCCGCGGCAACCGTTTTAACGAATAAATATGCGGAAGGTTACCCCGCCAAGCGCTACTACGGCGGTTGCGAATATGTAGACGAGGTGGAAAGCCTTGCGATTGAGCGCGCCAAGAAGCTCTTCGGCGCGGATCACGCCAACGTGCAGCCACACAGCGGCGCCAACGCCAACCAGGCGGTGTACTTCGCCCTTTTGAAACCGGGCGACACCATCATGGGCATGAACCTTTCCGAAGGCGGGCACCTGACCCACGGCAGCCCGGTAAACCTTTCGGGCAGCTACTTCAACATCGTGCCCTACGGCGTGGACCCGGTCACCCACCGCATCGACTACGACAAGGTGGAAACCATCGCCAAAGAGTGCAGGCCAAAGCTCATCGTCTGCGGCGCCAGCGCCTATGCCAGAACCATCGACTTTGCCCGCTTCGCAGAGATTGCCAAGTCCGTCGGCGCTTATCTCATGGTGGATATGGCCCATATCGCCGGTTTGGTAGCGGCGGGGCTGCATCCTTCGCCCGTGCCGTATGCCGACGTGGTCACTTCCACGACCCATAAGACCTTGAGAGGCCCTAGAGGCGGCCTGATTCTCTGCAAGGAAGAGCTTGCCAAGCAGATTGACAAGGCCATCTTCCCGGGGACCCAGGGCGGCCCCTTAATGCACATCATCGCGGCGAAAGCCGTCTGCTTTGGCGAAGCGCTGAAGCCCGAATTTAAAGCGTACCAGCAGAAAGTTCTCAATAACGCCCAGGCGCTGGCGAAAGGCCTTTTGGAAGAAGGCTTCGACCTTGTTTCCGGCGGCACGGACAACCACCTGGTGCTCGTCGATTTGCGCAACGTGGGCGTTACGGGCAAAGAGCTGCAGCTCCGGCTCGACGAGGTGCGTATCACCGCCAACAAGAACACTGTTCCCGGCGACCCGCAAAGCCCCTTTGTTACCAGCGGCCTGCGCCTTGGCACGCCGGCGGCTACGACCCGCGGATTAAACGAAGGCGACATGCGCGTCATTGCCCGCCTGATCTGGCTGGCGGCGACGGACTTTGAAGCCAAAGCCGACGAAATTCGGGAAGAAGTGGCGAAAATCTGCGCCCGGTACCCGCTGTACGAATAAAACCGCAAGTTTAGCTTACAAGGGGAGGGAGTTTGCATGTATCGGCCGCTAGCGGACAGAATCCGCCCGCAGAGTTTGGACGAAATGGTCGGCCAGCGTCATCTGCTCGGCAAAGGCGCCCTTTTGCGCCGGATTATCGAGTCAGGCTCCATCCCGAACATGATATTTTACGGCCCGTCGGGTATTGGCAAAACGACCCTTGCCAACATCATCGCCAAACAGACCGACAGAAGGCTCTATAAGCTGAACGCCACGACGGCCGGCATTGCCGACATCAAGGCCATGACGGAGGAAATCGGCTCCCTGCTGGCCCCGGGCGGGATTTTGCTGTATTTGGACGAGATTCAGTACTTTAACAAAAAGCAGCAGCAGTCCCTTTTGGAGTTTATCGAAAACGGCAGCATCACGCTCATTGCCGCCACGACGGAGAACCCCTATTTCTACGTCTACAACGCCATCTTAAGCCGCTGCACCGTGTTTGAGTTCAAGCCCGTCACACCGGACGAGCTAATACCCGCCGTGAAAAGGGCGTTTGCCGCCGTTACAGAGGATACGGGCGTCGAATACGTCGTCAGCGACGAAATTTGCCGAAAAATTGCATCCGGCAGCGGCGGCGACGTTAGAAAGGCCATTAACGCCGTGGAACTGCTGACCGCCGCCGCCTCGGCGGGCGCCGGGCCGGTAACCGTCACCGAGGAGGACGTGGCGCAGGTGTCCCAGAAGTCCGCCATGCGGTATGACAGGGAAGGGGACGAGCATTACGATATCCTCTCCGCTTTGCAGAAGTCCGTCCGCGGCAGCGACCCCAACGCCGCTTTGCACTACCTGGCGCGGTTGCTGACCGCCGGGGATTTACCCTCCGCCTGCCGAAGGCTGCTGGTCATGGCCAGCGAGGACGTGGGCTTGGCCTACCCGCAGGCGATAACTATTGTCAAAGCCTGCGTGGACAGCGCCTTGCAGCTGGGCCTGCCGGAAGCGCAGCTTCCGCTGGCGCAGGCGGTGGTACTGATGGCCACGGCGCCCAAGTCCAACTCCGCCGCCAAGGGCATCTGGGCGGCCATGGGCGACGTGGCGGCGGGCAAGACAGGGGACATCCCCGCCCACCTTAAGGACGCCCACTACCAGGGCGCCCAGAAGCTGGGCAGGGGGCTTACCTACCTCTACCCCCACGACTACCCCGCCCACTGGGTCAAACAGCAGTACCTGCCCGACGAAATCGCCGACGCGGTCTACTACGAATACGGCGACAACAAGGTCGAGCAGGCGACTAAGCAATACTGGGAGCAAATCCAAAAAAGGCAGTGACAGGTTAACATGGACTTCCGTTTTCTCTGGGAACAGGGCCTATCCGAAACCAGCCCCGCCCGCGCCATCCGAAAGCTTGTTTTTGAGCAGGAGCAGGGCTTTCACGACGAGTTTGACGAAATCGACGACATCGCTTTCCACCTGGTGGTGGAAACCGGCGGAAAGCCCGTCGCCTGCGGGCGCATATTCCCCGCCGGCGAGCCGGGTACCTATAAGCTGGGCCGGCTGGCGGTGCTGAAAGAGTACCGCGGCGGCGGCATCGGCGCTCTGGCCGTTGCATCCTTGGAGCGGAAGGCCAAAGAGCTGGGGGCGGAACGCATTGCCCTGTCCGCCCAGTGCCGCGTGCGCGGGTTTTACGAGAAACTGGGGTACGTTGCCGAAGGCGACGTCTACTATGAAGAATACTGCCCGCACATTAAAATGACGAAAACGCTGTAAAAAAGGCCCCGCCAAACCCGGCGGGGCTTTCTTTTTGCCGTTTGCGCCGCCAAACGAGGGTGGCGGAACCTGCCGCCGTGTGGTATAATCTGACAGAATCAAGCATTCTAGGAGGAGTTGGCATGCAGACGGCCCGTAAGGAAATTTTACGGCACATGATGAAGCAGATCCCGCCGTATATCTATCTGAAAACCCTTCCCATTCCGGAATGGACGGTTAAATCCGGCCGCCACGTATCGCCCGGCCAGTTTGAATACGACGACGCGCCCCCCAAAGTGATGCGCCTGGGCGATTCGTGGACCACCACCTACGACCACACCCTCTGGCTTTCCGCCGATTTGACCATCCCCGAGGATTACATAAACCATAAGCTGTATCTGGAGCTGGATTTTGGCGGCGAGGCCATCGTCCGCATCGACGGAAAAATCGCCGGCGGCATCAGCTCCCGCATGAACTCCGGCTGGGTGCACCGGGACCAGGTGTTCCTGCCCAAGGACATACGAGCCGGGCAAACGCTGCATATCGAGGTGGAAGCGACGGTCGACTCCGCCGCTTTGTGCGACGTGGTGCTGGCCGGCGGGCATGAGATGACGTACAGCCTGGCCAAGGCGCGGCTGGCCGCCGTAGACCCGGTGGTGGAAAGCTACTACTTCGACGTGATGATGGTCTACTCCGCGCTGGATTACATTAAAGACGACGCGGTCAAAGCCCGCGTCTTTGCGGCGCTGGACGATTCGCTGCATCTGATTCAGTTCGATTTTGACGAAAGCGAAGTCCGCGCGTCTTTCGCGCCGGCGGCGGAGCTGCTTTGGGAGCGGCTGGGCAAAATCCGCTGGGCGCCCCAGGGCGAAGTGATCATGGCCGGACACAGCCACATCGACGTGGCGTGGCTTTGGACCATCCGGGAAGTCGTGCGCAAGTGCGTGCGGACGTTCTCCAGCACCGTGGCGCTGTTAGACCGCTACCCTGAAGCGGTGTTCACCCAGAGCCAGGCGGTGCTCTACGACTACATGAAG
>JAKPBM010000274.1 GCA_029778935.1 Bacillota bacterium
CCCGCCAAAAAAGCGGGGCTTTTTGCTAGCTTTGGGTCGTTGGCTTTTTTCGCATGGTCAGGGAAATGCGCTTTTTCGGCACGTCCACGGCCAGCACCCGCACCGAAACCACGTCGCCCACGGCGACGACTTCCGACGGGTGCTTTACAAACTTGTCCGAAAGCTCGGACACGTGCACCAGCCCGTCCTGGTGGACGCCGATGTCTACAAAGGCGCCAAAGTCGGTGATGTTGCGCACGGTGCCCATCAGCTCCATGCCGGCAGAGAGGTCTTCCATGGAAAGCACGTCCCGGCGCAGAAGGGGCGGGGGCAGCTCGTCTCTGGGGTCGCGGCCGGGCTTGGCAAGTTCTTTGGCGATGTCCAGCAGGGTGGGCACGCCGGCGGAAAGCTCTTTGGCCGCCTTTTCCGGGCCGTATTTTTGGAGCCAGGCGGGGATTTGCTCGATGCTTCCGGCTTCGTTTTCCCGGCGGTACAAGGCCAGCAGCGCCCGGGCGGCGCCGTAGGATTCGGGGTGGACGCCGGTGTTGTCCAGCGGTTCGTCGCCGCCGGGGATGCGCAGAAAGCCGGCGCACTGCTCAAAGGTTTTTGGGCCAAGTTTTTTGACTTTCAACAGCTGCATCCGGTTGGTAAAGGGGCCGTTTTCGTCCCGATGGGCGACAATATTGGCGGCGACCGCCTTGGAAATGCCCGCTACGTAGGACAAAAGCGACACAGACGCCGTATTTAAATCCACGCCCACGGAGTTAACCGCCGACTCCACCACGCCCGCCAGCACTTCTTCCAGCCTTGCCTGGGGCATATCGTGCTGGTACTGGCCGACGCCGATGGACTTGGGGTCGATTTTCACCAGCTCCGCCAGCGGGTCCTGCAGCCTTCGGGCGATGGACACGGCGCTGCGCTGGGACACGTCAAAGTCGGGGAACTCTTCCGCCGCCAGTTTGGACGCGGAGTACACCGACGCGCCGGCCTCGCTTACGACCATGTAGGACACGTTGCGGGGTGACTTGTGAATCGTTTCCGCCACGAAAATTTCCGCCTCTCTTTGGAGGCCGTTCCGTTGCCGATGGCGATGCAGTCGACTTTGTACTTCTCAATCCAGGCCAGAAGCTTATCTTCGGCCTCTTTTACCTTGTTCTGGGGCGGGGTGGGGTAAATGACGCCCACGTCCAGCACCTTGCCGCTGGGGTCGACGACGCAGAGCTTGCAGCCCGTGCGGTAGGCAGGGTCCAGGCCGACGACAACTTTGCCCTTGACCGGCGGCGCTAGCAGCAGCTGCCGCAAATTCAGGCCGAACATCTGAATGGCGCCTTCTTCCGCCCGCTCCGTTAAGGCGTTGCGCACTTCCCGCTCCAGCGAGGGGCGGATGAGCCTTGTCCAGGCGTCGCTGCGCATGGCTTCCAGGAAGGAAGCAAACGCGCCTTTGCCGTCGGCAAAGCGCCGCAAAATGGCGGCGCAGTCTTCTTCCGGAAAAGCGACGGACACTTTCAGCTTTTCCTCCCGCTCGCCTCGGTTGACGGCGAGAATCCGGTGCCCCGGCATTTTGGCCACCGGCTCGCTGTACTCGTAGTACATACGGTAGACCGAGTCTTCCTCTGTGGCGGCGGAGGAAGTGAGCACGGCTTTTTTCATGGTCTTTTCCCGCAAAAGTTTGCGCATTGCCGCGTCTTCCGAAAGCCGCTCGGCCAGTATGTCCATAGCCCCGGCCAGGGCGCTTTCTATGTCGGGCACGCCTTTTTCTTCGTCCACATAAATAGACGCCAGCATTTCGGGGGATGCGGTTGCGGAAAAACGGTTTTCCCAGATGGCGTCGGCCAGCGGGGTTAGCCCTTTTTCCGCGGCGATCATGGCCCGGGTACGCCGCTTGGGGCGGAAGGGGAGGTACAGATCCTCCAGCTCCGCAAGGGTAGTCGCGGCCTGGATGGCGGCGGAAAGCTCGTCTGTCAGCTTGCCTTGGGCTTCGATGGCTTCCAGGATCTCCTGCCGGCGCTTGTCCATGCCTCGAAGGTATTTGAGCCGGTCGGCCAGTTCCCGTAAGGTCTGGTCGTCGCAGCCGCCGGTCATTTCCTTTCGGTAGCGGGCGATAAAGGGCACCGTGTTGTCGCTGTCCAACAGCTGGATGATGTTCTGCACATGCTGCGGCTTTAGGGAAAACTCTTCCGCCAGCCGCAAAGCGATATCGGGCATGGTGTCACGGCCTTTCTAGTCTTGGAATTCAGTCATGTATCTCCGGTAACGCAGCGGCACAAAATGCTGCTGCAGCTTGGGGTTTTTCCGCCAGGGAATGGCGATGTTCTCAAAGTATTTTTTCCAAAGGGCTTCAAACTCGCCGTCTTTGGGCAAAGGCGCGTCGTTGATTTCCGGCAGGGCGGAAAGGTGCCAGTCGTTGGTGTCCCAGACTAAGCTGTACTTTCGCACCGTGTCGCGCAGGATAAAGCACTGATCGCCGAGCCTTCCGGTGAAAAAGCCGATTAACAGGGGCAGGATGTCGTAGGCCGGCTCAATGTCCGCCACGTACACGCTTACGCCCTGCCCGGTCTGCCCGGCTTTGACAAAGCGGGTAAACTGCTGAAACCGTTCCACTTCCTTAAGCACCCGCCGGACGGCGGTCAGTACGGCGTGCACCGCCGGGTCGTACCGCATGCCGTCGGGCTTGCCGTTTTGCTCGATGGCCAGGCGGATGTAGGCAACTAAGGCGTTGTGGACGTCTTCGTCGTCATACAGCCAGGCGTAGTAGACGGTTTTGGAGATGCGCAGGGCTTTCAGGCGGGCTTCCACCCGGTCGGCGTGTTCATCATTCGGCTCCACACAGATTTCGTCGCCGAACGGAAGGCCGAAGGCTTTGTCCTTGGCGGTAAGGATGGCGGAATGCTGCCGCTTGTCCGCGAAAATGCGGAACACGGCGGAGAGAAAGCCTTCGTAGGTGCCGTCGTAGACGTACGTCGTCAAGAGAACCCCTCCTTTGCCCAAAGGTAAGCAAAACGGCGGCTTTCGCGCGAAAGCCGCCGCAAAATGGCTTATCCAACCCGGAAAACCGCTTCGGCATCGGGTACGTTTAAAACGGAAATCTCGGCGCCGAGCATCTGCAGCTTTTCCACCAGATTTTCGTAGCCCCGCTCAATGTGGTGCACGCCGGTAATCTCCGTATGCCCTTTGGCCGCAAGTCCGGCGATGACCAGCGCCGCGCCGGCCCGTAAGTCGCAGGCGCAGACGGGCGCGCCCGTAAGCTGTGTCACGGCGTCGATGACGGCGGTTTTGCCGTCCACCTGAATCTGCGCCCCCATGCGGCGAAGCTCATCCACGTAGCGGAAGCGGTTGTCCCAGATGCTTTCGGTGACAACGCTGGTGCCGTTGGCCAGGCACAAAACAGCGGTAATCTGCGGCTGCATGTCGGTGGGGAACCCGGGGTAAGGCAGCGTTTTGACGTTGGTCCGGATGATGGGCTTGTCGCGGATGACGCGGATGGCGTCGTCCTTGTCGAGGATGGTCACGCCCATTTCCTTGAACTTGGCCGTAATGCAGTCCAGGTGCTTGGGGATGACGTTGTTGATGGTAATGTCCCCGCCGGTGGCGGTGACGGCGGCGATAAAGGTGCCGGCTTCGATCTGGTCGGGGATGATGGAATACGTACCACCCCGAAGCTTGCTGACGCCTCTTATTTTAATCACGTCGGTACCGGCGCCGCGCACGTCCGCGCCCATGGAGTTTAAGAAGTTGGCGACGTCGACGATGTGAGGCTCTTTGGCGGCGTTTTCGAGCACCGTTAGCCCCGGCGCCCTTACGGCGGCCAGCATCACGTTGATCGTCGCGCCGACGGAAACTTTGTCAAAATACACGTGCCCGGCGCGCAGGCCCATGGGTAGCGAGGCGTTGACCACGCCGTTGCGCACGTCGATTTTTGCGCCAAGCACCTGAAATCCTTTGATATGCTGGTCGATGGGCCGGTCGCCCAGATCGCACCCGCCGGGCATGGCCACCCGGGCGGTGCCGTAGCGCCCCAGCAGAGCGCCGATCAAATAGTACGAAGCGCGCATCCGGCGCATCATGTCGTAATCCGGGTCGACCCGGCGCAGGGAAGTAGAGTCAATTTCCAGCGTCGTCGGGTTGACGAACCGGACTTTCGCGCCCAGATACGTCAATATATCCAGCCAAAGGGAAACGTCGCTGATGCGGGGGACGTTTTCGATGCGGCATACGCCTTCCACAAGAAGCGCGGCCGGGATGATTCCTAACACTGCATTTTTAGCCCCGCTGATAGTAACACTGCCATAAAGCGGCTTGCCGCCGTTTATAACATATTTGACCAAACGGTTCCCCTTCTTTCCGTATTTTACTTTTCGAGCCTATACCGTTTGTTATGCATGTTTAAACAACACAACTCAAATCATTCCAAGCAAGTATATCACTATTCCCGATATCTGTCAAGAAAAACGGGCCGTTGTGTTATTGTGGCCGGTTCGGGAGGGTTTTATGAAACTTTGCCCGAAAAACCTTTCCGGCCGTAAAATTTTCTTTTGAAGCAGAATTTTTCCAAAAATCCCCTTTGCTTCTTGCAGGCCGGCAGGGCCGTATGGTATGCTTATCATGGCAACCGCACAGCGAAGAAAAAGGGGGCATATCCGATGAAATTATTGTATATCGACCTGAAAAGCAAGGAATATCCCGCCATCCTCGCGCAGAAAGAGCTGGCTAAGTACATAGGGCGGATGGATCCGGCCGTGCAAGTCGCATACGGCAAGGGCGGCATCACGCTGGAAGTCGCGCCGAAGGAGTTCGGCGTGGCCGACCCCGTCTGGGACGACGCCATCTCCATCGAAGTGACCGGCGGGAAGGGCCGCATCGCCGCGTCCAAC
>JAKPBM010000307.1 GCA_029778935.1 Bacillota bacterium
GAAAAGCCGTTCTGTCAAATTAAAAACGGCCCGAAAGGGGCCGTTTTTGAGAGCTTATGCGTTTCTGCCGTAGAACTCGTCCACAAACCGGTCGGTCCTGCCCTCCAACGCCTTCAAAAGGGGCAGTTCTTCCCTGCGCCCCTGCAGGTAGCGAAGCAGGGCTTCGCCCTGTTCAAAGCAGAGCTTCTTATACGACGGGTAGAACTCTCTGGCCAGGAAAAGGGCGAAGCGGACCATGCGGTAATCGCCGTAAATGCGGTAGTGTTCGCCGCGGTATTCCTCGATGGCGACGCTGTAGTAGTTCTTGACCGCTTCCTTGATGCCTTCCAGCGTGCGGTCGTGGGCGAAAATGTAGGTGTATTCGTCCTCAAAGTGGCGGCCGGGCTCCCAGGTGCCGTGGGAGTCGGAAGCGCCGACGACGGGGATGTTGTTGCCTTTGGCTTTCTGCTCGAAGTAGAAGGCGGTCTGCATATTGTTGCTGTCGACTTCCTGGCCGTTTAACAGCTCAAACGCGTCGTAGTCGCCGCGCTTGAAGGCGTATTCGGTGATGTCGTCGGCCATGCTGTAGAAGTCCTGGGTGACCCAGTGGGGGTGCACCAGAATGGCCAGGCCGCCGCCTTCCTGGATTTTGCGGGCAATCCAGAGGCGGTAGGCGTACTGGCGCTTGTCGGGGCAGTCGTCGTCCAGCTCTTCCATGAGCTTTTTGACTTCGTTATCCACTTCCTCCCTGTGCTCAAAGTAGTAGCGGTTGATGGGAATGGAGCCGCCGAAGTTGACCACGTGGACGGGGCTGTGGAAGGGCACGTGGACTTCCTCGCCCGGGAACAGGCTCAAATCCGAGGGGAGGCCTTGTAAACGCTCGATGGCTTCCAGGGAGGGGTCATAGCTGCCGTGGTCGGTGATGGCCAGAAAGTCGAACCCGGCGCGGCGGTACGTGGCCGCCACCATGGCGGGCGACTCGCGGCCGTCGGAACCGGTGGAATGGACATGGGTGTCGCCCTTGTAAGGCCTCCGGACGTACAGGTCCTCCTCGCAGGCGAAGATGCGGAGCGTGCACATCCTGGTCAGCTCTTCCTCGCCTTCCTTCTGATACAGCAGGCGGAGGGAATACTCCTGCTCCTGTTCGCAGGTTACGGTAAAGGAAAGGGTTCCGTCTTCCGCGGCGACGACAGGGAAGGGCGGATATGTATCCGGTTCGCCATCCAGCTCAAAGGGGCGCTGGTTCATGGGGTAGACGGCCACGTAAATCGTCTCCCCGGGGAGGAACCGGGCATGGTCGGAGAGGGGGAATATGGTAAGTTTCGTGGGTTTGCGGCAGCAAACCACCTTGGGCCGCACGTCAAGGTGCAACTTGGCAACCTTGTGCTTCATACTTTGCATAGATGAACCTCCTATACCGCGCGCTGTGCGGATCATGATGCTTAAGTATAGCACGATTGCCAAATCCCGGCAAGGACAAAGTTTTTGCCAGGAGATGATAAAAACACATTTGATATTGCCAAAACGCGACAGGAGAGTCCGATAAAATAAAATCTTTGAAGGACTTGCCTTTTACAGGAATATCACATATAATTTACATATATCATTTTGAGGAGCCGAGCTGCTTTGAATATCATCTGGGTCATTGCGTTATTACTGATTGTTTACATATGTACTTTTTTTACGGGGTTTAACGGGGGCAACGTGCTGGCCACGCTGCTGGCTTCCCATGCCATGAAACAGCGGCCGGCGATGCTGCTTGCCGCCTCGGTGCAGATTATCTCTCCGCTGATACTGGGTACCGCCGTGGCCAAAACCATGGGCAGCGACATAATCCTTCCCGAATACTATATGTCGGCCCCGCCCCATGCGGCGTGGTCTTTTCTCTGCGCCGGGTTTATGTCCTGTATCGTCTTTATGTTCGTTTCCTGGATGACGGGCATACCCATCAGCACGTCCCATTCCCTAATCGGCGGCCTGCTGGGGTCGGGCCTCGCGGCTTTCGGTTTTGCGGCGGGCAACTGGCCGAAGATCGCGGTGAAAGTGGTGTTGGCCATGTTCCTGGCACCTGTCACGTCGTTTTTGCTCGGATTCATTTTCATGAAAATCGTGCGCTTTATTGCCGCCCGTTCCACGGAAAAGGCGGAAGGCGTCTTTACCTGGATGCAGCGCGCCAACATGGTGGTTCTGGCGGCATTCCAGTCGTCCAACGACACGCAGAAGTCTTTGGGTCTGGTGTTCCTCGTGGTCGGCGTATGCGCTCCTTCCCTGCAGGATATTCCGGGGTTCACCATATACGCGACGCTGACCTCCGCCTTTGTCTTGTCGGCGGGTCTGATTCTGGGCGGGTTGCGGATCGCCCGCACGG
>JAKPBM010000231.1 GCA_029778935.1 Bacillota bacterium
GGCGGATTTGCAGCGTTACGGGCCCGGGCAGAATGGGCAGAAGCACATCTGCCAAAGCGGCGGCGTCGGCCAACACGTCCGCAGGCAGCCAAAGATCGGCCGGGAACATGTGCCGCAGAAATATGGGTTTCGCCGCAGCAATCTGGGCAGCGGCGCGCTCAAACGGCTCGGGAAGCAAAATCACGGGCGTGCCCGCGTCCAGCCACGCAGCGGCCTTACAGGGCGGGTTTAAAGCCGGCAGCTCGTTCTGGCAAAGGTCCGCCGAGGCGGGCTGGCACGCCCCTATGGCGTAAGACTTACCGGGTTCGGGCCGAAAGGCACTCATGCCCCTGCCCTCCTTTTTGATACAGGGCAAACAGTTCCGCCATGGTGGAAATCACGCCGCCGTCTTTGTTGGACGGGATGACGCGGGTGGCGAGCTTTTTCATCTCCTCCTCCCCGTTTTCGGGAGTGAAGCTCTGGTCGGCCACGCGGAACATGTCGATGTCGTTAAAATTGTCGCCGAACACAAAGACCAAATCGGCGCCGCAAAGCTCCTTCACCGCCAGAACGCCCGCGCCCTTGCCGCTGGTGGCGGCGTACATTTCCAGATACGCCCGGTTGGCAAAAGCCGTGCTGTCGTACAGGACGGCTTTGATGCCGGGGATTTTCTGCGCTTCCGCATACAGGGGTTTCAGGCGGTCCGGCTCGTCAAAATAGGAGACGGCGAGGATTTTCTGCCCGGCGGGATACTCGCGGATGGCCGCATAGGGGTTTTTAGGGCTGTCCAGATACTCCATGTAGGATACAGCCGCCGGGTCCATGTATTTTTCCGCCGGGTACAGAGTGACGAACAAGCCGTCGGGTGTGGGATCCATAAACAGCCGGGGCGCGATGGGGAACGCTTCGATCATCCGCCATACGGCCGCCGCCGCTTCCTCCGAGAAGGGAAAGCTTTTCACGGGCACATCCCGCTCCATATCCCAGAGCAAAGCGCCGTTTAGGCAGACGGCGGGGGCGGTGACGCGGAATCCCGATTCCGCCACCGGCTTCATGGCGGATCGGGGCGAGCGGGCCGTGGCCAGCGTAAAGCAAAGGCCCACCTCGGCCAACGCGTTGATGACGGCCACGTCGCGCTCGGCCACGCGGCCCTGCGGGTTCAGCAAGGTGCCGTCCATATCGGACGCAAAGAGAATTTTCTTCGGCATGGAATTACCTACCTCACACTAGGGGGTCAGCAGCAGGGAGCCGTCGCCGGCATCCAAAAGCAGCGTGCGACTGTCGGTTTCGATGCGGCAGGCCGGAATCAGCTCGGCCCGCCCTTCGTCATAGTAGTACACGTAGGATACGCGGGTGATTTCCTTTACGTCCAGGGAATACTGGCGGGTCAGGGTCGAAAATCCGGCCAGAAGGGACACGAACCCTTGCGTCCGGAAGGAAACGGACTGGGGCCGGCCGGTCAGATAGCAGCCGGTGACGACCGTGCGGTCGGGCCAGAACTGCACTTCCAGCGCGGCGTTTTCCACCTCAAAGCCCCGGATTTTCGGGTAAAAGCGGATGAACACACCGTCGCCCAGCTTGCCAAACACCGCGGCGTACTTGCCGGGGGCGATGCCGGCTTTGCGAAGCAGGGTTAAAGCCGCCTGCTCCGTGTCAGCAGACGAGGCGGGCACGTCCTGTGCCGGAAGGGTGACGTCCAGCCGGCGGCCCCGGCGGAACACGGCCTGGCCCTGAGGGCTTTCGTACATGGTTTTGCCGCCGCCCTGGTCGGAATATTGAGCGCCGTCGCCTAAAAGGGCTTTGGCTAT
>JAKPBM010000362.1 GCA_029778935.1 Bacillota bacterium
CCGTCGGCTTCAATGGCGGGATGACAGTCGACAAACAGGTTGTTTCGCACGATGAAATCCCTCCCGCCGCCCATAAACACGGCGCGGAAGCACTCAAAGAACACGTTTTCTTCCATTCTCGTGCCGGAAACGCAGTCGTCGTTGTAGATTCCCATGGTGCCCATGCCCACGCCGCCTAAATGGTGGATAAAATTTCTGCGGACGGTGTTGCCCCGGAAGGTGAAATCCCGGCCGGTGTAGATAGCGCCCGCGTCGCCGGTTTCCAGCAGAACGGAGTAGATTTCATTGTTTTCGATGGTAAAATCGTTGCCCCAGAACACAATGCCCATATGGGGGCAGTCGTGAATTAGGTTGTGGGCAATCCGAAAACCAACGCCGGCGGCGTTAATTGGACAGACATACGTCCGCGACCACGCGGCAATATCATAAAGGTGATTGTTTTCTATGACCGTTTCGCCGGAGCGCAAAGCAACCCTGTCGCCGGCGGTGACGGATATGCCCCCGTCGCCGGTGTGGTGGACGGTCAGGCCGGAAATCGTCAGCTTATAAGTACCCGTTGCGTACACGGCGTAGTTGCCGATATTGCAAAAGCGGCACGCTTCCACGCGGATGTTTTCGCCGCCCTCGATGCGCAGCCCGTGGCCGCAGCAGGCTTCAAAGGAGAGATTTGCAACCGTGCAATGGCACGCGTTTCGCAAAGTAAGCAGCGGTTCGGTTAAAAAAGACACAAGCAGTTCGCCGTCTTCCGCTCTGCTTCCTTTCGGCGGCAGGAAGTAGAGGGTGTTTTCCTGCCGGTCGATGTAATAATCGCCCGGTTCCGTTAGCCCTGCGGCGGTGTTGATGAAGGCAAAACGCTGTCCCTTGCGGAATTGATAATTTCCGTAGGGCGGCGCCGTTTCGATAAAGCATGTTTCCGCGTCCAAACGCGCCACTTTTTCATACGAGTTGGCCCAGTCATACGACCAAAAACCGTGCACCCACAGGTCGTTTTCCAACGGCCAGGTGCGGGGCAGGGCGTCGTCATAGTAAAAACCGCCGGCAAGGGCGCCGGTTTCCTCTCCCCATTCGTTTTTTTCCGCTTTGCCAAAGCCGGTGATTTTTAAATACTTCCCGGGTTTTGGGTATTGCGCCAAAGTCAGGGGTGTTTGGCCGAAAAACGCTTCGGAATGGGAGGGGGTGACTTTTCTGCCAAACCCTCTGGAAGAAAAACCGTTGGGTTTTCGAGGAAGCCGGGCGGCATAAACCTGCCCAGCGGCGTTGGGAAAGCGGGATTTTTGCATTTCCGCCGACAAGGGTGTCGCGCCGTCCACCGGCAAAGCCCCCAAAATTCTGGTGCCTTCTTCCGCGGAAAGGGAAACGGGGAAAGGAGGCGCTTCCAGCACAATGCCTTTTTCCAGGAAATAGGTACCCTTTTTCAGCACGATGGAAACGGGTTCCGTCGCGCTTTCCGCCAGGGCAGGAATTTCAGCAGGATGGTTGGCGAACAGGGTTTTCATGAAAAATCCCCCTTATATACATTGTGGGCTTATCATACCACGGCGGGGATGACTTGTAAAGTTTGCCCACCATGAGGGTTGAGATCCTAAACTAAAGCAAGCGCCCCTTTTCAGCAGGAACACTCCTTCGATTTCGCTTCCCGGTGCAGGCTGTATGCCAACACCCTTGTGACAGATGGCGTCCGTGCCCGGCAGGTTCAAAAAGTCACGTAAAAACGGCATAGCCGCAATTTGCGACTATGCCGTTCTTGTCAAGAATTGAAAACTCCTATGGGAGGACGGCCTTCGCTCCTTTTCGGAACTTAGACGGACAGAACCTTTTCGTTCATGTCGCCCCGGGCCGTATCCACATGGTACTTGGCGGCGCGGCGGTACTCGAAGTACTTCACAGCCACCTTGTCGAACAGGGCGTAGGACAGAACGTCCTCGTCCTGTTCCATGTAGGGCGCCACTTCCGCGCGGAGCTTCTCCAGCTCGTTGGGGATGTGGTCGGCGGGACGGTCGGTAATCGGCTGTTCGTCGCCGATGATCTTCTTGCGGAACTCCTCGGAGATGGGGGCGGGCGTTCTGCCGTACTCGCCCTTGACCAGGCCCTTGAACTCCTTGGTGACCTGCTTGTACCGCTCGCCCATGATGACGTTCAGCGCGGCCTGGGTGCCGACAATCTGGGACGTGGGCGTAACCAGCGGCGGATACCCGGCTTCTTCGCGGACGCGCGGCACTTCCTGCAGCACTTCCTCGAATTTGTCCATCTTGCCCGCCTGCTTGAGCTGGGAAATCAGGTTGGACAGCATGCCGCCGGGCACCTGGTACAGCAGCGCGTTGACGTCGACGCCCATGCTCTTGGGGTCGAGGAGGCCTTCCTTGAGGAACTTCTCCCGCAGGGGCTGGAAGTAGGCGCGCACCTTGTTGAGCTTTTCCAGGCTCAGGCCGCTGTCAAAGGGCGTGCCCTCAAAGACCTTGACGAGAGGCTCCGTCGGCGGCTGGCTGGTGCCCAGAGCGAGGGGCGAAATGGCGCAGTCGACGATGTCGACGCCGGCTTCGATGGCCTTCATGTAGGTCATGGAAGCGGTACCCGCCGTGTAGTGGGTGTGCAGCTCGATGGGGATCTTGACCGTTTCCTTCAGCGCCTTGACCAGCTCGTAAGCGGAGTAGGGCAGAAGCAGACCGGCCATGTCCTTGATGCAGATGGAGTTGGCCCCCATCTCTTCCAGCTGCTTGGCGAGCTTCGTAAACGACTCAATGCTGTGCACAGGGCTCAGCGTGTAGCAGATGCAGGCCTGCACGTGGCCCTTTTCCTTGATGGTGGCGTTGATGGCCGTTTTCAGGTTGCGGACGTCGTTTAACGCGTCGAAAATACGGATGATGTCGATGCCGTTGGCGATGGACTTCTGCACGAAGTATTCGACCACGTCGTCGGCATAGTGGCGGTAGCCCAGGATGTTCTGGCCGCGGAACAGCATCTGCAGCTTCGTTTTCTTCGCCTTTTCGCGGATTTTGCGGAGGCGTTCCCACGGGTCCTCGTTCAGGAAGCGGAGACAGGCGTCAAACGTGGCGCCGCCCCAGCATTCCAGCGCGTGGTAGCCAACGTCGTCCAACAGCTCGACGGCCGGCAGGAGATCCGCCGTTGTCATCCGCGTTGCGATCAGCGACTGATGGGCATCGCGCAGGACGGTTTCAGTTATTTTAAATCCCATAGCTGTGATCCTTTCTTAGAATTTTAGCTTTGATGCGCAAAGCCGGCCGTTAGGCAAGGGCGACCAGCGTGTCACCGGCGTTGACGGAGTCGCCGGATTTGACGGCGATGGAAGCGACGGTGCCGTCCGCGGGGGCGACGATTTCGTTTTCCATCTTCATGGCTTCCAGAATCAAAAGCACGTCGCCTTTCTTGACGGCCTGACCCTTGTTGGCAACGACCTTGATGATGGTGCCGGGCATGGGAGCGCTGACAACCGTGGCGCCGGCCGGAAC
>JAKPBM010000401.1 GCA_029778935.1 Bacillota bacterium
CTGTTCGCCATGGAAATCTATAACAACGGCGCCGAACTTGCCTGCGCCAACGGCTTTTCCGAGCACTTCTACTATTACTGCCTGCGCAACAACATGTGGCTGTGGAACACGGCCACCGACGACACCCACGGCGTCCATTCCGCCTGCGGCGGCTGGGTCGTAGTGTCCGCTCCCGAGTTTACGAAGGAAGCCATCGCCGAAGCGCTGGCACAGGGACACTTCTATTCCTCCACCGGCCCTGTCATCCACGACTTCTGGGTGGACGAACAGGGCATTGTGCGCCTGACCTGCGAGCCGGCTAAGGCCATCGAGTTCTTTATGCCCCTGACAGTGGACGGCTGGGCCATCCGCAGCCAAGGCGTGCCCGTCACCAAAGGCGCCTACGAGCCGGACAAGAGCGAATTGGTCATGGCCAAGGTCATCGGGTTTGACAACACGGTGGCATGGACGAACCCCATCTGGGTGGAAAAGAAGTAAAGCCTTGCGCTTTACCAATAGATGGCGAAACCCCGAAAACAGCTTGAAAACGGCCCGAAACGGGCGAAAAAGGAGCGATTTGCCATGCGGTTTGTGACGGTAAAAGACACGGAGTGGACGTACCCCGACAGGCTGGAATACGCGTCCGGTGGACAGGAGTTTACTTTACACAGCGCTCGGAACAGCTACGCCGCCGGCCAGCTGATTTTAGAGGGTGTTCCGGCGGGCGCAAGCGTTTCTGTCTGCGTCACCGGCACGGTGGCGGAGTTTCCGCTGGAGGCTTACGAGCTGGTTCCCGTCATGGTGGAAGACAACGCCAACCTCAGAGAGCAGGATTATAACGAGTACATACCTTCCCGCAAAGCGCCCTACTACCTCTACGACTGCGCAAAGCCCCTGGGGCAGACGCTGACGCCCCACAGCGGCAACGCCGGGCTGTATCTGGCGTTCCGGATTCCGGCGGACGCGAAGCCGGCCGTGTACGTGGGCGATATAACGGTCTGCGTAGCGGGCGAGATCGTGAACGTCCCCGTGGTGCTTCGCGTGTATGCCGCCACGGTGCCGGAAACCGAGAGCCTGAAAATCATCCACGGCTTCAGCGTGGGCCATGTGGCCAGATACCACGGCACGGAGGACAAACCGGAGGAAACCCGCCGGCTGGCGGATCTGTATCTGCGCATGCTGCGCCGGGCGCGGCAGAACATGCTGTATGTGGGCGGCGTGAAGGTGCTCTCCCGGCCCGACGAAAACGGCAGCGGCGAATGGGCGTTCGACTTCACCCCGCTGGTCGAAAGCGTGAAGCACTACATCTCCCTCGGTTACCAGTATTTCAACATGTCCAGCGTCGGCGGACGGAAAAGCTGGAAAGAGTCGACCAGTCTGGTCGCCGGCATGCCGGCCATGAGCTATGAGGCGTACCGGTACCTGTCCGCGTATCTGCCGGCGCTGCAGAAAGTGCTGGAGGAAAACGGCTGGATCGACCGGTTCTACATGGGCGTTTCCGACGAGCCTAACGACGCCAACGCCACCGAGTTCCGCGCTTTGTGCGGTCTGGTGCGCAAATTCGCGCCGAAAATCCGCCTTTTGGACGCGCTGAGCTACACGGCGGTGCACGGCGCCCTGGATGTGTGGGTGCCCCTCAACGCCGAGTATGAAAAGCACCGGCAGGAGTTTGAGGGCTTCCGCGTGGGCAACGACGAAATCTGGACCTATGTTTGCTGCGGGCCCCGCGGGGAAGGGTATATCAACCGCTTTATGGATTACCCCCTGCTGTCCACCCGGTATCTGTACTGGGGCAACTACAAGTATGACCTTCGCGGCTACCTCCACTGGGCGGCCAACATCTACCAGCCCGGGCAGAATCCCTTTGAGCAGAACTGCCCCGAGCACAGAAATGCCGACGCGGTCTGCATTTTGCCGCCGGGCGACACCCATATTGTCTACCCCGGCCAGGGCGAGCCGTGGATGTCCCTGCGGCTGGAAGCCCAGCGGGCCTCGGCGGAGGACTACGAGCTGCTGCGCCAGATTGCAAAGCACGACAAGGCCAAGGCGGACGAAATCTGCGCCCTCGGTTTCCGGAAATATAACGACGTGGACTACGACGTAAACCGGTTTGAGCAGACCCGCATCGCCCTTCTGAAGGCGGCCAGCGAGTGCCTTGGGCAGTAAAGGGAACAACTTTACATAGCAAAGCGACCTTTTGCGCGAGCAGGAATGGGCCATCGTCTTCCTGTCCGCGCTTTTTGCCGTTGCGGGATATGGCGGCCGACGCGGCCGATGCCCGAATAGAATGCGGTTTGGATGCCGCGGCGCGGTATTAAGGGCGTATGGGGCAGGAGGGTAGAACTACCTTGAGGCCGGAGGGCGGTGTGGTTGAACTGCCTGACTTGGGGGCCGGAGGGGTGAAGGGTAGAGTCGCGGTTAGGCGCCGGCGGAGGCAGAGGGGTAGAACAGTCGTGAGGCCGGACCTGGAATTAGGGAGCCGGCGGTATTCCCGCATTAGAAAGTACATTTCTAGGGGTGTTTGAGAGGATGAGCCGGGTTGGGGCGTGGCAGGGTCGTGGCAGATTCGTGCGAATTTGGGCGCAGGTTGTTTTATCTGCGTGCGTTTGCTTTACTGAATACAGGCTTAAACTCTTTCAGTTTGTCATGAATACTTTTTTCAGTGCAGACACATTTGTTGTGCGTGACGGAGGCAATCACAAGCTACCAGATGTTCCTGTTGCGCTGTCGTAGCATAAGTTTCATGGATTCACATCAGTCAACACAATCGCCCGCATAACATCAACGCCCGCAGGTTTTCTCCTGCGGGCGTTGCAATTGATGGACAACTAATACCAGCCTACGCGCAAAGCGCAGCCCAATGCCCTGGCTGCAACAGCAGGCCGGGGCGGCATCACACCGTTCGGACGGGCGTTTGCCTAAGCGTATGTTGCGCTTGCCAAGGCGACATATCCGCTTGCAATGCTCACTTTCGGGACGCCGCAAAGCGTACGACCGGCGCGGAGATGCCTACCGACGCGGATTCCATAGGAAACTACGCTGTAAATCAATCAGCTTTACAGTCAATATCACCGCAGCCGCTTGGCCATAAAGATGTCCGGCTTGCCGTAGCCGTTGGCGTCGGGCATGACGCCGACGATTTTGTAGCCGATTTTGAGATAGAACCCGGCCTGGTGGGTGCCCGGCTGGAAGGCCGCCAGTTTCCCTGGCAAATCGTCGTACAAATCCGCGTTGGCCAGGGAGGTTTCGCCGTCGCCTACCTCGTCGTCGGCGCCCAGGTATATGGTCAGGCCGCCCTGCCTGCGGGCTTCGTCCTCCAAAGCCGCGACGATGGCCCTGCCGATGCCCTGCCGCCGCTTGTCGCTGCGCACCGCCAGCGGGTGCAGCTCAAAGACGTTGCCGTTGTATTTGGGCGCCAAAACGCCGCCCAGCCCGAGCACCTCGCCGTTTTCCACGGCGGCCAGCAGCGTGTTGCCCGGCACAAGGATTTCCTCGATTTCGTTGAGCGCGTCCTGCAAAGTCGGCCAGCCCATAGGCAGGCTGTCGGTCAGAATCTGGGCGGCCTGGCGGATCTGGGCTTCCGATAAAGTTGTCATGTTTACAATTTCCACTTTCATTCCTCCTAGATGATTGCTTACTGTATGCAAAGCAATCAGGGGAAGGCGGCCCTCGGGCGCGGCAAACCGCAAGTTACAAAGGATGTATCACGAAAACCATTCTTTTCACCCCAAAAGATACGCATCTTGGGCAACCAAAGGTCAAAATCCTACTCATTGCCCTGAAACGAACCGTTTTTACTAATATACATATGCGCCGCCGGCAAGTCAAGAACGGCGGCGCATATGTACTATGGGCGGTCTATAGGCGGTCCAAAACGTCGTAGGGCGTCATCAGCGCCAGCAGCGGCTCGTCGGGCCTGCCGTTCTGGGTGATAAACAGGGTGCGGAGTTTCCGGTTGCGGTCGTAGGCGCTGTCGAAAATCTCCCGCGCGTCGTCCAGCGTCAAGTTGGCCGGGATAAAGGCAAACCGGTGGCCAAGGTGCCGGGAGATGGGCAGATAGTCGCGAAACGCGGACACAAGCGTGTCCTCGGTAAGCGGGATGCAGCTGTTGTCCAGCAGCGCCTGGAACACGGTGTTTTCGCTGAACACGCCGATAACCACGTCGTTTTCCAGTATCGGCACGTGGCTGAACGACTGCCGCTGCATTTCCCGCATAATCGGAAGCAGCTGGTCGTTTAGGCCGGCGGACAGAATGTTCGGCCGTTTGGTGGCGTGGTCGATGGCCAGCGCCGGGTGCTCCAGCCGGTGGAGCACCTTTTCGAGGAATTTTACCATCTGCTCGCTGGGCTCCACGGCATACGCGCCGTCGATTTTCACTTCATGCTGCAGAAGGTTGCGCACCTCGCGGCAGTAGTCCAGGTCGTTTTTCCAGTGGGCGTAGCGGGGCATGTTGGCCAAATAGAACACGGCGCTGCCGCCCCGCTTTTTGTCCCGCATCAGGGAAGCGGCGACGGTCTCCAGCCGCTTGTACAGCTCCAGAAATTGCTCGGTGCGCGTCTGCGACATAGTTTCCTCCTTACAGCAGCACGTTGCCGTTGATGACCAGCCGGAAGGAAAGCCCCAGAAACTCCGCCGCCCGGCGGCTCATGACCATGCGCTGCAGAAAAATCTCGAAGTAGTCCATGACGGGGCAGACCGACGTGTCGATATCCACGTTCAGCGCAATCTCCCGTTTTTCGACATCAAGCTGTAAAGCGGATGACT
>JAKPBM010000402.1 GCA_029778935.1 Bacillota bacterium
AACCACCCCAAGCAGCCGGGGCGGTTGTAGTATTATAAGCAATACTTACGCTGAACACAGCGGGCAAATCCCAGCCGGATGATCAGCTGCCTAAGCCGGGTCAGCGCAGCCGGGCAGACCGCACACTATGCGCGTGTTATGCATCACGCCAGGTTATATTCCACCATCCACTCGTTAACCTGCAGCATATACGCAATCATCTGCGGGCCGGCCATGAGCTGGCCAAACCACGGACGGCCGTAGTCCTTCGGCGCGGCCAGAAACCGCTCCGCCTTCTCCCGGTCGATAAACTGGTTCACCGGCGCTTTGGGGTCGCGGATGACCGCCAGCAGCTTTCTCGCCAGCAGCGCTTCATACTCCGGATGATACGTCTTGGGATAGGGCGACTTTTTGCGGAACAGCAGCTCGTCGGGCAGAATCCCGCGGCAGGCCTCCCGCAAAAGGGACTTCTCCACGCCGTCTTTATACTTCATGGGCCACGGCACGTTGTAGAGGTATTCGATAATCCGGTGGTCGGCGTAAGGTACTCTGGCTTCCAAGCCCGACGCCATGCTCATGCGGTCCATCCGGTCCAGCAGGGTGGTCATGAACCAGCGAAGGTTCAGATAGGCGATTTCCCGCCGCCGCGTCTCCTCGGCGGTTTCGCCGTAAAGCGTCGGTGTATCCCGGCAGGATTCTTCGTAGCGGGCGCGGATGTAGGCGGCCAGGTCCAGCCGGCCGATGAGGTCGTCTTTCAACAGGGCTGTGCGGGCGGCAAAGTCCTTCGACCAGGGGAAGCCGTCGGCGTTGAGCAGGTCTTCCCGGTAAAACCACGGGTAGCCGCCGAAGATTTCGTCGGCGCATTCGCCGGTCAGCACCACCTTGTTCTGCCGCTTCACCAGCGCGCAGAAGTACATGAGCGACGCGTCGATGTCCGTCATTCCGGGCAGATCTTTGGAACGCATGGCCGCCGGCAGCAAATCCACCAGCTCCCGCTCGTTGCATTCGAGGAAGGTGTGGTTGACCGGGAACAGGGAGATCATTTTTTCCACAAAGGGGCGGTCCCGGGTGGGCTGGAAGGCGTTGGAAGTGAAGTATTGGTCGTTGCCCGAAAAGTCGAAGGAGAAGGTGTTCAGCGTCTGGCCCCTTTCCTGCATGTAGTCGGAGGCTATGGCGGTAACGACGCTGGAATCCAGCCCGCCGGAAAGGAAGGTGCAGACAGGGATATCCGCTACCATCTGCCGCGTGATGGCGTCTTTAACAAGGAAGGACACGTGCTCGACCGTTTCGGCATAGCTGTCGGTATGTTCGCGGGCTTCCAGCTGCCAGTATTGCTTCTGGGCGAAGGAATCCCGGGTGAAAAGGATGTACCGGCCGGGCAACACCTCGTGTATCCCCTTAAACACGCCGCAGCCTTCCGTTCTCGCCGGGCCGACGCCGAAAATTTCCCGCAAAGTGTCGTCGTCGATTTCCGGTTTGATTTGCGGATGGCGGAAAAGGGCTTTGATTTCCGAGCCGAACACCAGCAGGCCGTCTTTTACCGTGTAAAACAGCGGCTTAACGCCCACCCGGTCGCGGCACAAAAACAGCTGCTGCCGCCGTCCGTCCCAGACGGCAAAGGCGTAGATTCCGTTTAATAATTTGGCGCAGCCGGGGCCGTATTCGATGTAAGCGTTCAAGATAACTTCCGTGTCGCCGGTGGTTTCAAAGGTGTAGCCCTTTTCTCTTAAGGGGGCGGAGATTTCGTCGGTGTTGTATATTTCGCCGTTGTAGACGATGACGTACAGGTCGTCGCCGATTTGCTTTTTCATGGGCTGGATGGCGCCGGCCAGGTCGCGGATGGACAGCCGCGCATGGGCAAAGCCGACGTTTTGCTCAAGGAAGTGGCCGTACTGGTCGCCGCCCCGGTGGTTGACACTCAGGCGCATGGCGTTCAAAACCTTCGTCCATTCCTCCGGCCGGGCGAGGTAGTTTTCGGAGAAGCTGCAAAACCCTGCAATACCGCACATGAGAATCCCTTCATTTCTTCCAAAAAATAAAAAAGGTGCTTTGGGAAAAGCACCTTTGCTTCCTATGGCAGTATATGCAGTACCCGCCGGAAGGATTACAAGGGGGAGCGGAGCTATCCAAGTACACTTATGTATTAAGTTCCCAGACACCTTTCGGACTTATGTTTTTGTCTCTCATAATTTTGAGCTTTCTCAATGCTGTGGCCGCCCATCGAATATCATACTGCCAAGTGTAGAGCAAATCGCCGGATTTCTGCAGCTCATCCTGATAATTCTCCCATACATGCCTGCATATCTCTACGATGGTTCCTTTTCCACCAAGATCGTGCAGGGTTTTTCTAAGAATATCGGGCAAATCTTCTTTTTTCAAAGCTTGTCCCTCCTATGCCGTCGTTATGGTACGTATATTTTACCACATTATGTTGAAAACGTGTCAAGTAACACAGCGCTGAAGGCAAACATGGATGGATGGCGTGGTAGTATTCTGCGCAGAGTACAGCCTGGGAGCATACGGCTTTCGGAGCAGACTTCAAATAGCGTGATAGGAGAGGAATTCGACAA
>JAKPBM010000239.1 GCA_029778935.1 Bacillota bacterium
GTTCCGGGTGTATGTATTTATGGCGTTATTTTGTCTGGAAGAATTCGAGCCACTCGCCGTCGGGGCCGTAGACAAAGGCGATGCGGGCGGGCAGTTCCTTTTCGGCTCCCTTGATTACGATGTCGCAGGGAGGACGGTCGGCCACCGCGCCGGCCGCCAAAGCCGCGGCGTAGGACTTGTCGGTGTCAGTGGTTTGAATAGCCAGATGGAAGAATTTTCCGGCCCGGTAGTTTTCGGAAGAGTCGCTTTTGCCGCTGCCGCCGCCGAAAAGCTCCAGGATAGTGCCGTCGCCCATGTCCAGCATGGCGCCGCGGCCGTCGCCTTCGCCCCAGACCAGGCAGGCCTCAAAGCCCAGGCCTTTGGTGTAAAACTCAAAGGATTTGTCAAAATCGGAAGCGCGCAGGGCGATGTGGTGGAATCCGCCGCCGGGAATCACGTTGTTTTTCACAGGTGTAACCTCCCCAATGTAAGTTCGCTTCCAGTATACCATGATTTCCGAAAAAATCCAGTTGGAGCAAAAGAGGAATTTTCAAAAATATCATCTTTTCACCGATACCAAAATATGGTATGCTAGAGAAAAATATGGTGAAAGGAGAAACAGGCATGAAAAAATTTGCCTTTATTGGTGCCGGTAGCTTTGGGTTTACCCGCAGCCTGGTCCGCGACATTCTGACCTTCCCGGCCTTTGCCGACGCGGAAATCGCCCTGATGGACATCGATGAAAAGCGCCTGGGCTACATAAAGAAAGCCGTGGATAAAATCGTGGCCGCCGGCGGCTATCCCGCGAAAGTCATCGCCACCACCGACCGGAGGGAGGCCCTGGAAGGCGCCGACGGCGTGCTCATTACCATCCTGTCCGGCGGCGTGCAGGTGTTCCGCACGGATATCGAGATTCCCAAGAAGTACGGCGTGGACATCAACGTCGGCGACACGAGAGGCCCTTCCGGCATTTTCCGCTTCCTGCGCACGGCCAACGACATGCTCGCTATCTGCCGCGACATTGAGAAGTACTGCCCGAAGGCCATTGTGTTAAACTACACCAACCCCATGGCCATGCTGTGCCGTATGATGCAGAGCGAGACAAGCGTCAACATCACCGGCCTCTGCCACAGCGTACAGGGCACGGCCCACATGCTGGCCGATTGGATCGGCGCCGACATGAAGAACGTCCGCTACACCTGCGCCGGCATCAACCATCAGGCGTTTTTCCTGGAATTTACGGAAAACGGCGAGGACTGCTACCCCCGCATCCGGAAAGCCATGGAAGACCCGAAGATCTACAACGCCGAGCTGGTCAGAAACGAAATGTTTTTACACCTGGACTACTACGTAACCGAATCCTCCGGCCACAACTCGGAGTACAACGCCTGGTTCCGCAAGCGTCCGGATTTGATTGAGAAATACTGCACCCACGGCACCAACTGGAACCCCGGCGTGCATGCCTACATCCTGAACGAATATCTGAAACGGGAGCACACCTGGGAAGCCGAACTGCAGAAGTACATCGAGGAGGACGTGCCGAACCTCCAGCGGGGCGGAGAGTACGCCGCGTACATCTTCAACGCCGTATTCGGCGACAACACCATGTATGAATTCAACGGCAACGTGCGCAACTTCGGCCTTATTGACAACCTGCCCTGGGGCTGCTGCGTCGAAGTGCCCGTGGTGGCCAGCTACGGCGGGTTACGAGCCTGCCACGTCGGCCCCCTGCCGGATCATCTGGCGATTCTCGTCAACACCAGCGCCCGCATCGAAGAGCTGGCCGTGGAAGGTTGCATCAAGGGCGACAAACGCATGATTTTCCACGCTATTGCCCACGACCCGCTGACCTCCGCTGTGCTGAGCCTGGCGGAAATCAAGGAAATGGTCGACGAAATGTTCGAGGCTAACAAGGCATACCTGCCTCAGTTTAAGTTCTAAATCCATGGAAAAACCGGTCATGCCCTTTGCAAACCGGGCGAAAACCTTTGTTTTCGTATTCGCAGCGGCCGCCGGCCTGGCGGCGTTGTCGTACTTGTTGGGCGTCGGCTGTCCCATCCGGTATGTAACGGGGATCCCCTGCCCCGGCTGCGGCCTGACAAGGGCGTATTGGGCGGTTTTGCACCTGGATTTTGCTGCCGCGTTTTCTTACCACCCGCTGTTTTGGCTGATCCCTTTTCTCCTTTTCGCCGCTTATACCGGTTGCAAAGGCGCCCGAACAAAAAAGCTTCGGGATGGGGCGCTGATGGTTTCCGGATTTGCGTTTTTGGCGGTGTATGTAGTCCGCCTTGCGTTGGATGCAGTCCCCTGATTTGCATATAGAAAGGAGAGGCAGTAACCATGGACTATAGTCAGGAGCATGTGCAGAGAGTAGACGCGTTTTTACTGGCTAAACAGGGGTTTTTCCCGGCGGAATCT
>JAKPBM010000410.1 GCA_029778935.1 Bacillota bacterium
TGAAAAAGTACAAGTATGACATCATCATCGGCCAGTCTTCCAAGCTGGTGGAAGCGATTTGGAGCTGTGGATCCCGCTGATCATGGCCGACCTGATCGATACGGGCATCCAGAACGGCGACACGGCCTACATTTGGTCGAAAGGCCTTCTGATGCTGCTGGTCACCGCCGTGGGGCTGGGCACCGCGCTGGTGTGCCAGACGCTGGCGACCCGCGCGTCCATGCGGTTTGGGACGGAACTGCGCTCCGACCTGTTTGCCCACATCAACCGCCTCTCACATGCCGATGTGGATCGACTGGGCACCGCCTCGCTGATTACGCGGGTGACAGCGGACGTAAACCAGCTGCAAAACGCCCTGGCCATGTTCATCCGGCTGGTGGTGCGGTCGCCGTTTTTGACCGTCGGCGCCATAGTGATGGCCATGATTCTGGATTTGCGGCTTTCCATTGTGTTTCTGGTTGTGGCGCCGCTGATTTCGCTAATTATATATGTGATCATGAGCAAAACCATTCCGTTTTACCGGAATTTGCAGAAAAAATTGGACCAAATTGCCAAAGTGTCGGCGGAAAACCTGGCCGGCGTTCGCGTTGTGCGCGCCTTTTCCGGGCAGGAACGGGAAAAAGCCCGCTTCCAAAAGGCCGTGGACGACCATGCGGCCTTGTCCATCCGCGTAAGCCGCCTGTCCGCGCTTTTAAATCCGCTTACGTCCATCGTCATGAACCTTGGCATACTGGCCGTTTTGTGGCTGGGCGGCGTTCAGGTCAACACCGGCCGGCTTACGCCGGGTGTTGTCGTCGCCTTTGTCAACTATATGCTCATGATTTTGATGCAGATTGTGATTGTCGCTAACCTCGTCATCCTGTTTACCCGCGCCGCCGCCGCGGCCAACCGGGTGGGCGAGGTGTTCGCCACCGAGCCTGCCATTTCCGACCCTGCCGAATCACCGGCAGAGCCGGACGAAGCGGCGCCCGCCGCCGAGTTTGTAAACGTCACCTTTGCCTATCACGAAGGCAGCGCCCCGGCTTTATCCGATGTGAACCTTACCTTGCGGCGGGGCGAAACGCTGGGCGTTATCGGCGCCACCGGTTCGGGCAAGTCGACGCTGGCGGCGCTTCTGCTGCGGTTCTACGACGTTTCGGCCGGTGAAGTGAAAGTGTTCGGCCACTCGGTGAAGGAATACGCCCTGACCGCCCTGCGCCGCCGCATCGGGCTGGTTCCCCAAGGGGCGCGGCTGTTTACGGGCACCATCCGCGACAACATCCGCTGGGGCAAGCCCGACGCCACGGATGAGGAAATCTGGCAGGCGCTGGAAACCGCCCAGGCGGCGGATTTTGTGCGCCGGCTGCCGCTGGAGCTGGACCATGCGGTGGAGGAAAAGGGCGGCAACTTCTCCGGCGGCCAGCGGCAGAGGCTGACCATCGCCCGGGCGCTGGTCGGAAAGCCGTCCATCTTGATTCTCGACGACGCATCCTCCGCTTTGGACTTTGCCACCGACGCGGCGCTGCGCCAGGCGATCCACAAAAACACGCCGGAAGGCACCGCCGTCATCTATATATCCCAGCGGGTCGGCGCCATCCGCCATGCCGACCGGATTCTGGTGCTGGACGAAGGGCGCGTAGCCGGCCTAGGCACCCATGAAGAGCTGTACAAATCCTGCGATGTGTACAGGGAGATCTGCCATTCCCAGCTCACGGCGGAGCAGCTTGGCTCTTAAGCCGGGCGCTCAGTCGGCAACATTGGAAACGCTCTGCCTGCCCTTAACTTCCCCGTTTGGTTCGGTGAAACCCGCGCCGTCGGCAACGGAACCATCCTCATGCCGCCGAATGAATGCCTATTAGGACCGCAGGATTCGAACGTGCCTAACCAGCAAACCGGCAATTATCCAATCTTAACCTATGCCAACTCACCGGCTATACCTGTTGGATTCGCACCTGCCGCCTTGGCCAGCTTATATTTATCCTTTGCCTATCCGCAGACATCTGTCAAACTGCCTGGCTTTGATTGTGTCCGCAGGATTTGAACCTGCCGCCTGAAATCAACCATCTATTAGCACAACCTGCCTCATCCGCGGGACTTGCACCCGCCGCTTTTTCTGACTTCGACTTATCTTCGCTCCGAAAGGACACTGCCGCATGAAAGAAACCGCTCCTCATACCGCCCCTTCCCGCAAAGGGATGATCCGCCGCCTGCTTCGATATATGCGGGGCGACCGGCACTATCTCGTGCTGGCCGCATTTTCCGCCATTGCCACTGTGGCGGCGTTCCTTGTTTCGCCGATTCTCGTCGGCCGCGCCATCGACAAAATGCTCGGCGTCGGCGCCGTTGACTTCCCGGCGCTGCTGAAGGTCATTCTCATCCTTTTGGCGCTGTACGCGCTGGATTCGGTTTTGCAGTGGCTTTTGGCTTTTTCCACCAACGTCATCAGCTTTAACACCGTCCGCCGGCTGCGCACCGACGCCTTCGCTAAAATCCAAAGCCTGCCCCTTTCCTATCTGGACCGGCACACCCAGGGCAACATCACCGCCCGGCTGGTTCCCGACGCGGAAGCCATCTCCGAAGGCCTTTCGGCCAGCCTGTCCAGCCTGCTGACGGGTCTGGCCACCATCGCCGGCACCATCGGCATCATGCTGTATCTGGATGTGCTGGTCGCTTTGACGGTGATTCTGATTACGCCTTTGTCCATCCTGGTGGCGTGGTTTATCACCAGCCGCTCCCACCGGCTGTTTTCCGAGCAGGCCGCCGCGCAGGGCGAGCTGGCCGGCTATGTGAACGAGATGATTTCCGGCCAGAAGCTCGTCACCGCCTTTTCCTACGCCGAAAAGGCCCAGGAACGCTTTGAAACGTACAACCAAACCCTGCTCAAAACCGGCTTCAAGGCGCAGCTGTACGCGTCCTTTGTCAACCCCACCACCCGCTTTGTCAACAACATCGTGTATGCCGCCGTAGGTGTTGTCGGCGGGCTAATGGCCGTGCGCGGTTCGCTGACCGTCGGCGAGCTGTCGGCGTTTCTGACCTACGCCAACCGGTACACAAAGCCCTTCAACGAAATCAGCGGCGTTCTCGCGCAAATCCAGTCGGCGCTCTCCGCCGCGGCGCGGATTTTCTCCATCCTGGACGCCGAGGACGAAGTGCCCGACGGGCCGGACGCGCTGCATATCGACGAGTGCAGAGGCGACGTGGCCTTTGAAAACGTGTTTTTCTCCTATGTGCCCGACCGGCCGCTGATTACCGATTTAAACCTTACGGCCAAAACCGGCCAGAAAATCGCCATCGTCGGCCCGACAGGCGCGGGAAAAACCACTATCGTCAACCTTCTCATGCGTTTTTATGAACCGCAGGCGGGAAAAATCACGCTGGACGGCACGGATATCCGCCGGCTCACCCGCGACAGCATGCGCAGGCAGTTCGGCATGGTGCTGCAGGATACCTGGCTTTTCTCCGGCACGGTGCGGGACAACCTGCTCTACGGCAGGCCGGACGCGACGGAAGCGGAAATGG
Organism: Bacillota bacterium; assembly: GCA_029778935.1. GTDB lineage: Bacteria > Bacillota > Clostridia > Oscillospirales > QAMX01 > DUUG01. The sequence continues at coordinate 3,499 of JAKPBM010000410.1, forward strand.
TCGCCGCCGCCAAAGCCGCCTTTGCGCATAACTTCATCCTGCGCCTGCCCAAGGGGTACGACACGGAGATTACCGACGAAAACAGCCTTTCCCAAGGGCAGAAGCAGCTTTTGTGCATCGCCCGCGTGATGCTGGCCGACCCGGCGCTTTTGATATTAGACGAGGCAACCAGCGCCATCGACACCCTGACGGAAGCCCGCATCTCCCAGGCCTTCGACCGCATGACCCAGGGGCGCACGAGCTTTGTCATCGCCCACCGCCTGTCCACGATTCAGGGGGCGGATCTGATACTGGTCATGCAGAACGGCAATATCGTCGAACAAGGGCGGCATGAGGAGCTTTTGGCCCAAAACGGGCTATACGCGAAACTGTTTTATAGCCAGTTCGCGCCAACGGTGGTGTAGATTTAGCCGGAAAGGTGATAGCATGGTTAATTTCACAGAGTATTATTACAAACATTTCCCATGCGAAAAGTTGGTTGTAACGCAAAAAATACGGTTTGATGGAAGCAACTCTACCGACATCAGTTTTCGCTATACGAATAAGGAAAATCAGGGATATGACATCTCTGTTTCCAACAC
>JAKPBM010000265.1 GCA_029778935.1 Bacillota bacterium
TCGATTGGTCCGAATGCGAAGCGCCCCCTTTGGACGGCCGCCAGGGCGTGGAAGCCAAATCTGTTGACGGGCTGAGCGTTGCCTTCTATGAAGGCGAAGTGGCCTGCGTTAAAACGCCCGACGGGGAGCGTTGGCTGCAGGGCACATGGACGGAGCCGCTGGATAGTTCTTCTTTCCTGCATATTATGGGATATAACTCCGTTTTCGGCGCCACCCGGATGCTGTACTACTATTGGGAACATGTGCCGGACGGCTTGGTGTTGAAAACAGACTCCGCCGATCCGGCCGCCGTTGCCGTACAGCTTATGAATCTTTGGGGCAAGAAGCTGCAGCGCCTTTCGCATGACAACCCCTATGCCGTCAAATCCTTCGCGGCGTCCGAGGCGGATACGTCTAAAGTCGAAGGCTATTCCGACGATCCCAATGTATACGCCTACATGGTCGGCTATTCTCTTGTGCCGGCAAGCAGCGAAGGGTATAACCTTCGCTACGATGAGAACATCGACGAAAACGGAACGGTGCATTACGGCGGCCTGGCCGTGTTTCAGAAGCTGGACAACGGCACATGGGTCTTCCTGCGCTTTCACTACGGCGCGCAGTTTTAGTCATGCGCCGGTCTGCAAATAAAACAGAAGGCGGATAAGCAAGATGCTTATCCGCCTTTTGCTTTGCTATGTTTGCAAGTGTAAAGCAACGGGATGTATTTGCTCGTTATGCTTCCGTAAAGCAGACTTGAATATAGCAGCGCAAGTGCACCCTATGGCAAGTCACATCCGCTGCAAAATCCCGCCGGCTATCCCCGGATGCGGAAGGTTTCCACCGAATGAGGCGTGATGTCGAAGGCAAAACCGCCGTCACTGACGGGGATTTCCCGTTCGTCCTGCTCCATCATATTGCAGGCGGAAACGCTCTTTATCGGCAGGTTCCATTTTACGCGCACTTTGCCGCGCTTTTCTTCCGCTTCGTAGACGCGGAGAATCCAGCCGTCGCCGTCCTCGGCCCGCTTTATTGCGTCGATGACCACATGGGACTTGTCGAGGCTGACAAAGGAGAACTCCGCCGGAAGGGCTCCATCCCGCCTTTCGGCGTACACGGCCCGCATCGGCACGTTCAGCGCGAAGGCTTCGGCGACAACGCCGCTCTGCTGCCAGACGTTGGCGTGGGGGTACAGGCTGTAGGTAAAGGTGTGTTCGCCTTTGTCCCCTGTCGTGTCCGGGCAGATGGGAGCGCGCAACAGGGAGATGCGCATCCGGCTGTCGTGAATATCGTAGCCGTATTTGCAGTCGTTTAAAAGGGATACGCCGTAGTCGCCTTCCGACAAATCGGCCCACTTGTGGCCGCAGACTTCAAACTTGGCCTTGTCGTAGGAGGTGTTCCAGTGGGTCGGGCGGCAAATGGCACCGTGCTGGATTTCGTAGGCGGCAAAGCTGTTTTTCACCGCCACGGGGAAGGAGGCTTTGAGGATTTTCTCCGTCTCTTTCCAATCCACATGGGTTTCAAAGTCCACCCGTTTGGCCCCGGCCGCCAGCACGATGTCCTGCGTTATGACCGACTTGTTAAACCGGCGCACAACCCGCACCGCTGCGCGCACGGGCGAGCATTCGGAAACAGTAACGCTTTCCGCCGCCGGCTCCCAGCCCTTTTTCTGGTAGTTCAGCTCCAGATTCCACGCGCTTTCGTGGATCGGTTTGTCCTGGAAAATTTGCAGCACATTGCCCTTGCCTGAAAGGACTTCCCTGCCGTTGGCTTTGTCGTAAACCGACGTCAGGTAGCCGTTTTCGTCCAGCTCAATGCGCAGATATTCGTTTTCCAGACGGGTTTCCGACACATACAGACCGGTTTCTACGCTTTCTGCCGGAACCAGCCGGAACGCCTTATACCCCATGGCGGGCACATCTTTGGCAAGGAACGTGACCTCCGCGCCGCTGCCCGTTTCCTTAACCGCATAGGGCAGCGGACGGCCGTTTTCGTCCGCCGGGGCAAGGCCCGCTTTGGGTAGGGTCACGGTGACAAGCCCGGTTTGCGGCCAGGAGGTAAAGTTCCAGCAGACGACGCTGTCCTCCGGCAGCAAAATCCGCTCC
>JAKPBM010000293.1 GCA_029778935.1 Bacillota bacterium
GTGGTCGTGTGCATGTACCACGACCAGGGGCATATCCCGCTCAAAACCCTCGGTTTTGTCTACGACCGGGAGAAGCAGGAGTGGAAAGCCGTCGCAGGCGTCAACATCACGCTGGGCCTGCCCATCATCCGCACCAGCGTGGACCACGGAACCGGTTTTGCCCTGGCGGGCACCGGGCGCAGCAGCGAGCGGAGCCTGGTAAACGCCATCGAATATGCCGTCCGTATGGCAAACAGCCGAAAAACGCAAATGGGCGCGGGAAGGTAGACCGCCGCCCGCAGGCGTTCGGATATAGCCGTGGGGCGGGGAAGGCCATCGGGCAGACGGGCGGCCCGCAAGCCGGAACGGTTCGTGCTCTTTTGCACTTGTTTCCCATCTTCCTTTATAAGAAATATAAGAAAAGAACGGAGCATGCGAAGCATGCTCCGTTCTAGTTTTTTTCGAGGCAGAAAAATTGGGCTGTAAGGGCGGTAGGCGGGGCGCAAGGGGGCGCAATATCAGCGATGGCCGCGTGCTTTGGGGCAGATAAAGCCTGATAATTGACAATTATGGTAAATAGCAAAAAATAGTCGTCGGAAAGGGTAGTATAGGTTGAAATTTGTAGAGTTTTCGCTATAATGTAGGCAAGATTTGTCAGAACAGCGCACAGCGGATTCCGGCCGCAAGGAAAACTGGCGAAAGGAGCCGTGAAAGAATGCATAGAAGACGGAAAAAGCGCAAATTCGCACTTTGGGCCTGTGTCTGCGTTCTGATACTCCTTCTTGCCAGCCTATATATTTGGAAGCTGAAGGAGCAGGAAGCTGTCCGGAAACGGATTGAATTTATAAACTACAACTCCCTGGCGGATATGGCCGGAAAAGCGGACGCGGTGCTTTGCGGCCGAGCTGTTTTCGCCGACGGCCCGGTATCTATCCCTGTCGGCGGCGGGGTGTGACATCGGGCCGGTGGTTTGATGATTCTGAAAGCATTGTTTGTGGGGATCTGGACTCGGGCGGCGAGATAGCCTCCGAGATGAATTGCGGTAACGGTCTGCGTTCCATGTTAAAAAAAGGGGAGAAGGCCATCGTTGCCGGCGGACATATGAGTGGAACCGGCACGGCGCCCTGTTGGCCGGTTAATCCGACAAAGGAATCGTCGGCAGCTCTGCTGAGTCAAAGGCTGTGACAAGAAAGACAAACAGGATAACCGTTTTCAACGTGAATATTGCGTCAAGGATGACGGCGTCAGTCGGTGCTCTGGACTTCAATAATCCGACTTAGCGTTTGAAACCGATATCACCATATGCCTCTCGCAAGTGCATCGAATCTACCCACGTGCCTGTACACCCGCTATAAACTGTTGCATACCGGCTGAAGCGCTCAGGATGACCCACGACAAGAAAAGCATCCTCTTCCGCCGGGGACCCGTTTAAACCTGCTGGGCGCATGGTTTTGCAGCATGTTCAGGCTTTGCGCGTAAGAATGTCTTAGCGGAAGAATGTCTTGGCGAAAATACGTCTTGGCAAGAACGTCCTAATAGCGACTAAAGCAATAGCGCGTGCTCTGTAAAAAAGAAAAGGCGGAAATTTTCCGCCTTTTCTTTTTTGTGTTTATCCAATGCTATTTCTGGGAATACTTAGGAGGTGGATTTTCAGAAAATAAAACCGGCGCTCATATGAGCGCCGGTCAGGTTCCGGTACTTTACCGTGCGGCCGCGGTGGCTTTGATCTTCGCAAAGCACTCGCTGCAATAAACAGGACGATCGGTTTTGGGTTCGAAGGGGATTTTCGCTTCGTTTCCGCAGCTTGCGCAAGTGGCCGAGAAGTACTCCTTGGGGCCAC
>JAKPBM010000092.1 GCA_029778935.1 Bacillota bacterium
TCCGCAAGGTCCAGGTATTCCTTGGCAAGCTCGGCGGCGTCCCGCCGGTACCGGTGTGCCTGCCGCTCGATTTCATGGCGCAGGGCCTGCCGGGAGGGTCTGTCCATGCGGGGGTAGACGCCGGCGGGGTCTTTGCGCAGAATCTGCTCTAAGGCGCTGTTTTCCAGCAAGGCGGCGGTGAATTTGCCCTTCTGGGCCACAAACAGCATGGTAAACAGCATGCGAGCGTCCTCGGCGGCGCGCTCGCCGCTTTCCACGTTGCCGGAAAAGGCCAAATCGGCGACCAGCTGCCCCAGCAGGATCAGAAGGGCGGCTTTCAGACACGGCAGGAATAAAAACAGCTCGCTTTCGGTCAGCGTCCGGTACTCCTGCACGCCCTTAAGGAACGTGCAGAGGGACTGCCCCGTCAGCGGCCCGCCGGTCAGGGCATAGCTTTGGGCGATGGAATAGAGGGCGGGCAAGGCCGGGTCATCCGCCAAAGCCGGCAGGCGGTGCCGCCCGCGCATTTCCGTAAGTACGGACGCCCCCACCGTGCGCGCCCGGTCGGCGTTGTCGCAGATCCAGGCGGCGGCCTGGGAAAACCCGTCGACGCTGCGCAAGGTGCTCAAACGCTCAGATGCGTCGGCCAGCTGGCTTAAGGCGTCCCGCAGCATGGACCGAACCCGGGACAAGCCACAGTACCCGTTGGGCCGGACGGCGGCGTCTTTGGCAGAATTCATTCCATATCGCTGCAGCTGCCCTTCCGAAAGCATCAGCTCCATCCGGGCAGCTATATGAAAGCGGTTCTTCATTGTACCCTCCGTCTTTTTGGAAAGCAGATTTTTCCTTGATACTAGGTTATTTTCTCGGCTTTTTGGTGTCTTATGCATTTTCCCACTTGACAAGCAAGGCCCGGCATGATAGAATACGGTATTGTAAAGTAAGCTGCTTTACATTTTGGGAGACGAAGGGGGCCTAAAAATGAAAGAAGATGCGGTGCAGATGTGTCTGCTGTTTGATTTTTACGGCTCTATCCTGACCGAACGGCAGCAGGAGGTTTTCGACCTCTACTACAACGAAGATTTGTCCCTGGCGGAAATCGCCGAGCATACGGCCATCACGCGCCAGGGCGTGCGGGACGCTTTGGCACGGTCGAAAGCGATTCTTCTGGAAATGGAAGAAAAACTGGGGCTTGTCAAACGCTTCCGGGAAAACAGCAAAACCTTAAGCCGCATCCGCGAACTGGCGGAGGAAATGCTGTATATCAACAGCCGGCGATTCCATTCTCCCGATTTTGAAAAGCGGCTGAACGAAATTTTGGAGTTGGCAGTGGAAAACTAGCATAGAAAAGGAGCCATTCTCCTTTTGGAAAGGACAGCGCCATGGCCTTTGAAGGTTTACAGGAAAAATTATCCTCCGTATTTAAAAAGCTGCGTTCCCGCGGGCGACTGACCGAAAGCGACATCAAAACGGCCATGCGGGAAGTGCGCCTTGCACTTTTGGAAGCCGACGTCGGCATGAAAATCGTCAAGGACTTTACGGAGAAAGTTTCCGCCAGAGCCCTCGGCGCCGACGTGCTGGAAAGCCTGACCCCCGCCCAGCAGGTCATTAAAATCGTCAACGAAGAGCTGACGGCTTTGATGGGCGGCGAGATGTCCAGGCTGAACTTTTCCTCCAAACCGCCTACGATTATCATGCTGGTCGGCCTG
>JAKPBM010000306.1 GCA_029778935.1 Bacillota bacterium
CTAGCAAAATCCATAGGTATTTCTCCCGTCTAATAGATTCGGGTCAGCCCCGGATGTTCCCCAGATGCACGCCTTTGTTTCCGCCCGGAACGTAGTAGCCGTCCTGCATTTTGCGGTGGGCACGGATTTCCTGCAGGCGGGCAAGCGTTTTGTCCCTCAAAGCGCCGGCCGCGGCCAGAAGCCGCTGATCCATAGCCATGCAGGACTGGATCAGGCCGTCGCTGTCCCGGTAGGTTGGAAGGGACGGGTGATGGCGCAAGGCGTCCAGAATTTCCTGCCGGGTATCGAGTTTTTCCAACAGGCCGTCCACGTCCTCGTTGTCAATGCAGGCCAAAGCGCCCGCGCAGACGGAGGACAAGGCAAGCAGAAGGTCTTTCGGGCTCTTCTGCGGAAGGGTCTGATTCCGGACGATTGCGTTCATGGCAAATGCTCCTTACAGGGTTACTGGGACGATTTGGCGACGGCAGCGGTGGTCTGCTCCCAGGTTTCGCAGAAGCTGCGCGTCATTTTGAGGACTTGTTCCAAAATCGCCGGGTCTTTCCGGATGTTGGCCTCGGTCAGGCGGTCTTGCGCGTATTCGTACAGAGAAAAGAGGTTCATGGAAATCTCATAGCGCAGATCCAGGCTGTCAGACAGATAGGCGTAGATGTTCTTGGCGCTGACAATGGCGTTGTGGGCGCCGTTGACGTCCTTTTTCTCGATGCACTGGATGGCCTTGGCAATCTTGCCGGCCGCGTGCCGGAACAGGAGGACGATCTGCTCGCCGGGGGTCATGGATGCAACCGACTGCGCCATGTAGTTTCTGTAGCTGGTGGTCTGTGTTGCCATCGTGGATCCTCCCGATTACTTGTTTGTGTTGTTGCTAAACAGGTTGGCCAGATACATGCTTTGGGAGTTGAGCGTGGCCAGGGCCTTTTCCATGGCCGTAAACTGCTTCCAGTAGCGCTCCTCTTCGGCTTCCAGCTTTCGCTCCAAACGGGAAATCTTCTCGTTCATGTTTTTGATGCGCAGGGCGTACTCCGTGTTGGTGTCGTAGGAGGAGTCGGCGCTGCCCACCAGAAGGATTAAGGCGCCTTTCTTGCCCACGGTGCTGAGGTTCTTGCTCAGAAGATCGGACATGCGGCCCAGCACGCCGTTTTCCATAAACCGCTTCTGCTGCTGCTCCGGCGGGGCGTAGAGGGAGAAGGCGGAGGGGCTTTCCTTGGTGAAGAGGCTGACGACTTTGTCGACGTCCCGGTTCAAAGCTTCCATCAGCTTGTTTTTGTCCAGCGTAAGCTGGCCCTTGCTGCGGTAGCTCTGGGTGGTGATGCCGATCTGGTCCAGGCCGCCCAGCCCGTCCACAGCCGTATAGAAGATGCTTCGCAGCTCGTTTTCGATGGCGGTCAGGTACGGGTCGTTCCGCAGGATGCCGCTTCGGGCCTTTTCGGTCCAGAGCTTGGCTTCCTCTTCGGAAAGAACCCTGCGCTCGTCTTCCGTCAAGGGCTTGTAGTCCTTGTAGACCGTTTCATTGGTGAGCTTGGTAATCGAACCCAGCAGCTCGTTGTAGTCTTTGATGAACTGCTCGATTTTGTCGGCAATGCCGTTCACGTCGTAGGCGAGGTTCACCTGGATGTTTTCCTCCGCGTCGCCCTCAGCCTTGCCCAGCAGGCGGACCACCGTGCCGTCGATGTCGAAGGAGTTGGTGGTGCGCTTTAACGTGAGGTTTTCGCCGTCACCGGTGGTGACGCGGATTTCAGCGTCCTTGCCGGCTTTGAAGGTGCCTTCGCCGAACAGGGTGGACATCAATGAGCCGGTGACGTCTTCCACGGAGATGGAGGCGGCTTCGCCCGTGTCTTTGGTCGTCAGGGTGAAGCGGTCGGTCAGCGTGGAGTAGGAGATGATGACGCCCGCGTCGCTCTTGTTGATCTCGTTCATGATGCGGGTTAAGTTGGCGCCCTTTTCAAAGGCGAAGGTGACGCCGTTGATGATAAAGGAGACGGCCGGCTCTCCTTCCGCCTCGGGGTTGTTTTTCAGCCCCGCCAAGGAAAGGGGCAGGGTCAAATCCACCCGGTTGGAAGCGTAGCCGGAGAACTCCAGAATGCCCGCCGGACTCTGGGAAGAGTCGTCGGGGAAACGCATGCTCATTAAGCTGTTGTGCTCGGCGCGTAAGGAAAGGGCGTTTCCGTCTGCGGAGACGGTGATTTTACCCGCACCGAAGGCCTGGTCCAGCAGGGAGGAAAGCATCTGCCTGGTTTCCTCCGCCGAAGAAGGCGCATGGTCGAAGCGGATAGTTTTGGAAACGCCGTCCAGCGTCACCGTCAGGCTCTTGCCCGCTAAGTTAGCAAGCTGGTCCTCGTGCACGGTGATGTACGGGTCGGCGCTGGCTTTGTTGCCGGTCAGGCTGGCCGATTCCGCTAAGGAGACGATGTCCCGGATCACGAAACTGCCACTGGCAGACCGGCTGGAAGTCGTGATGGAAACATACGGCGAGGAGTAGCTGGCGCTGACGGTCTTCAGAGCGCTTGCCAGGCTGGCGGTTGTGCTCGTATACTTCTTCTGGAACTCGCTCAGCTTGGAGAGGACGTTTTTATACGATTCCTGTTTCCATTCCAGGATTGTTTTCTGTTGCTTGGCCGCGTTGACCTTGGCTTTGCTCGCGCTGAGCATTTCCTGCACGAGCTGTTCCGTATCCAGTCCGGAGGCTAACCCGGTGATTCGGTAGGAGGACGAAATACTCATTCCGAATCGACCATCCTTTCTTGGGGGAATATCACAGGCGATTGACTCATATCCTATGCTTAAGCACTATATCGGCAGTAAACCGGGTAAGTTTAGAGGCCGTTTGTGGGGAAAAAAGGGAAAACCCCCAGCGTTTGCCGGGGTGCAATATTTATATTTCGGATGCTTCCAAAAAAAGTTTAGCACAATTCAAAAAAATTTTGTTTTGTGTATTGACACACCAAAAACCAGCTGGTAAAATAGTTTCCGTAATAAAAATACAATTTAATATATTCCCAAAATCTAACACCGATAAAGGCAAACCCGTCGAAAGGCGGCGACGCAAAGCTATAGGGCCTGATAATGGCAGCCAGCTACCGAAGGTAGATTTTTTGTTGTGTCAAAAAATCTTACCAAACGGGGCCGTGAGATGTTCACGGCATTTTTTGGCATTCTTTACGGAAAAGAATGCGGCTTCGTTTCGGTAAGTTTTTATTTTTTTAACAGTTAAGCATGACTAATTCGTCATAGCGGCTACTTGGTAAAGGAGAGTAAGGTATGTACGGGTTGAGCACGGATGTGGGAATCGCATTGCTGCAAAAAGGCCTGGACGCAGTCTGGTATAAGCAGACGGTGACGCTCAACAACATCGCCAACAGCGATACGCCGGGATATAAGAGCAAATCCGTTGAGTTTACGAATCTGCTGAAGACGGTCCTGGAGAAAAACGGGGGCAGCCGGGAAGAGCTTCTGGACGCCCTGTCCGATGTCCGACCCAAGGTGGTCGAAAACAACGCCACCTCCGCCCGGGCGGACGGAAACAACGTGGATCTGGACGCGGAAAACGTCGAACTGGCCAAGGAACAGATCCAATACCAATACCTTGTCGCTTCGCTGTCGTCGCATATCGGCCGTATGCGGCAC
>JAKPBM010000317.1 GCA_029778935.1 Bacillota bacterium
GTCGTGATGGTGCCGTCGTCGTTTTCCACGGCTTTGGCGATGGCGGCAAAGCCCGTGCCGCCGGTGTGGGCCCGCATCCAAAGGTGGAAGGTGTGCCCTGTCGGGTCGCAGAGGTAGTGGCTTTCGTCCACAAACTGCACCACGTTGGTTTCCAGCCAGCCGATGGGCGCGCAGCCCCGGTGGCCGTGCACCGTGACGCGCCGCTTCGGCTCCGTTTTAAAAAAGGGGATGGGCAGGTAGTCGATTTTTTCGTGCTGCACATGCTCCCGGAAAATGAGTTCCGACGCAAACGTCCAGTTTTCCCGCTTGGTAAGGTCGACGCCGATTTGGCCCCGCATCAGCACGGGGGCCATGACGCTTACCGGCCAGCCTTCCACGTCGTCGTAGCAGACTTTTTCCATGACCAGGTACACGTTGCCGTTGGCGTAGTGGACATTGGAGGGCGCCTGGTGCCATTCTTCGCCTTCGGTGAGTTTTGTAGGCTCCGACCAGGTTTTGCCGTTGTCGTCGGAGCGGATGACCATCAGATCCTGCCGGTGGCCGAGGATGTAGATAGAGTCGCCGGCCGTAAAGGGGCGGGCGTGGTAGAAGGGGAAGTCCACGCAGTGCTCCCAGGTTTGGCCGTGGTCTTTGGAGAGGAAAGCCTTGCCGAGGGTGTATTTGCCCTTTTTGCGTAGCACTGCACCGGGCATTTCGGCCACACCCGGGCCGCCTAGGTCCAGCGTGACCATGAGCCAGCCGTTGTTGAGCACGGCGATGCCGGGGCTGTAGCAGTAGACGTTTTGCGGGTCGGGGGATGCGTAGACGGTTATGTAATCGCTGGCCAGCGGCCGGACTTTGAAGCTCATAAAGTAACCTCCCTGCGAAATCGCCCAAATTTCCCGCCAAAGAAAGACGGAACAGCCCTCCGTTGCGGTTAGATGCAACGGAGAGCTGCCGATGTTGTGCGGGTTTTACGCGGGCTTAGTATACATACAGAATATCGTCGATGACCAGCCCGTTGTCGACAATCCGCTGAGACGGGGTGATGACGGCGTAGCCGAAGAATCTGTCCTCGTCGCCAAAGGCAACGTAACGGGTCTGGTTCCAATCTTCGGTCACAATCCAGGGTTCCCAGATGCTTATGAAATCACCCTGCCGGTAGCCGAAGCTGAGTTGGCCAAAGAAGAACGGCCACATAAAGGTGTCCATGCACTTTTCCCGCAGAAGGTCATGCACCGACTCGCCCGGCGACAGCTCCCCGTCTGCAATGAACACCGTCTTATTGGCCAGCTCGGGATACTTTTCGGCGTTGATTACGAACCTGTACAGGCAGGGGGCGTTGGGGTCGGTATAGGGCATGTACCCGACGATTTCGTCGGTGTACAGGTCTACCAACGTCCAGTTGACGTGGACCTGTTCCAGGTATACCGCGTCGCTGGGGTATTCTGTGAGGGTGCCGAAGAGATCGTCAAACTCGGCCAGCTTCCTATCCACAAATTCGCGGCCGTTGACGGATACATAGGCAAACTCCACATGGCCGTTTTTCCTAACGTCCGTTACTTTTTCGATGGAAGCGGCAATCATGTTCGCGTTTTCGTCATACACGGACGCGACGAAGTAAAGCCCCTCCAGATCGTAGGGAAAGTAATCCTCTTCGAAATACACGCTGTATTCGGGGAGCAGGTCCAGCCATTCCTGTTCCTCGGGGGTTCTGTTTGCAGATTTTGTGACGATGTTATAGAAATCATAATAAGTCACGCTTAAGTTGTAGCCGTAGACGTCTTCGTAATCCGAAAACTCAAAAATGGTCCATTGCAAGAGGACGTATTTGGCGCCGCTGTCCCGGAAGTAATCCAAAATTGACTGGGCGGAGATGAACCTGTGTTTGTTAACCGCGTTCAAGGTCAGCGGCAGGCGCACCGTCTCATACTGGGGCGTTGTGTACAGGCCATATTTTTCCGCCAAGGCGGCGTCGACGACTTTCATCTTAATCAGATATTTTACCAGCGTCACGTTCTGCGGCTTTTTGGTCTGCGTCAGAGCACTGTATATGATGTCCACGCAGTCGCCCCGCAGGAAAGCCGAGCCGTTTTCGTACTTGTCTTTCTCCACAAGTCCGATTTCCTCGGCTTTATTGATGGATTTGTTCCAGACAAAGTCTACATTGTCCTTGTAGCCGAGGGCGCGCAGCATGAAAGTTATAAATTGCTCGGGCGTCACCGTTTTGGCCGCGTCAAATGTCGTTGCGGAAGTGCCTTTCGTATAGCCTTTGGCGTAGGCGTAGGAAATATAGCTGACTGCCCAGGTCGGAACGTCCGTAAAGGGGTTTTCATATGTACTGTCCAGCGCGGCACTTTCTTCGCCGAGCATTCTCAGAAGCAGAACAACGGCTTCCGCGCGGGTGGGCGCCCGGTCCAATTCAAAGCCTTTGTCGGTGCCCAAAAAGAGACCAAGGTCTTTCAGCACATTGGCGTGATCCAGCGTGGCGTTCGAAGCGGGGGAAATCAGCCCCGTATCCACCGCGCCGGCGACCGCCGATGACAGGAGAACGATAACAAGAAAGAGCGAGAGAACCTTTTTCATAAGTTCCGACCTCCTTGTAAAATTTTAATCATTATAGTGTAAATATTCAATATTGTCAATTATCCAAAACGGACAGCGGGAATCAAAAAGCCCCCTGCGCTTGAGGCAGGGGGCTATGTCTGCTGTAACCGCTTTGTGTGCAGCACCGTATACTTCGGCCGGCGGTTGATGAACTCGGACAGCATCAAGTCCACCTTATCGATGTCGATGCGGGTTTCCTTGACAGCGTTGGCCAGCTCGTCGGTGCGGAAATCGTCCCGCAAAAGGACGTTCCGGCCCAGGGTAATGTGGGGCGTGAACTTCCTTTCCTCCAGCGAAAAGCCGTGTGCCAGCAGGCTTTTATGCAGCTGTGCCTGCAGACGGAACAGGGCGTCGCTGTGCTCGACGCCGAGCCAGTAGGTGTTTCCTTCCGGCCGCCGGAAAAAGCCCACTTTGGTTAGGCTCAGCGCAAACGGTCCGGAGGAAAGCCCATCCAGCACTTTTTTCAGCACGGGCAGCTTACCAGGCGGGATTTCCCCCAGAAATTCCAGGGTTATGTGCAGCTGTTCTTCGTCCACAAACCGGCCCTGCAGGGAGCCGGCCCGGACTTTTTGCAGGATTTCGGTAATTTGCGCTTTTACGGCGTTCGAAAAATTCAAAGCGATGAACAGTCTGATTGGAATCCGCTCCTTTTGCATGTCGGTTGTGAACGGCAAGGTTACGCCATGTCCAGCCTGAGCAGGTTGTCGCCGTCGTCGTCGGTTTCCCCGGTTTCGATAAAGCCGAAGGATTTGTACAGGGAATACGCCGGTTCGTTTTGGGGGCTGCAGGCCAAAACGATGGCGTCGGCTTTGCCGCAGGGGCAGCTTTTCAGGGTTTCGAGGATGTTTGCGACGGCGGCTTTGCCAAAACCTTTGCCCTGATGGTTTTTGTCAATCATCATGCGGGCCAGGTAGTAAACACTTTCCGTGTCGGAAGGGTCGCTTTCGTCCCGGGGCTGGTAGACGGCAAAGGCAAAGCCGACCATTTCGTCCCCGTAATAGACCGCATAGGGAAGGGGAACCTGCAGGCTGTGATTAGTGAGCGCGTAGGCTTCCGCCAGGCTGTAGGCGTTGGAGGCGACGAACCGCTTCTGCCCCTCGGATACGGAAAGGGCCAGGCATTCTTCAAAGTTTTCTTCTGTGATTTTCTGCAAAGTAATCAATTTCATCCGTCCTTTGTGCTTTTTTGTGCGGCTTGCCGGGGATGTGTATGGTGCGCCGGGGATGGCGGCTGCGCTATTTGGGCGCAAAGTGATGCTATGCTGCGGATGTACGGGCGGTTGCCGCCGGGAAATTGCGGCTTCAGTTAATCTCTCATTATGCATATAACCATGGTTCATACAGCGAGAATCCGGGGCCGGGCGATGGTCAGTACAGGCAGTACATAGCATTTTCCTTATACTGGAAATCTTATCTTTCTCATTCGCACTTGTCAAGACGGGGCGGCAGACGGCAAAAAAGCGTTCGGATAGAAAACGAACGCTTGCGGCAATGTTAGGGGACTATGGTAATACCAAAGGTCGGCGCTGGGAGCCTATGTAATAGAAATCATATGAATCATATCTACGCCATCCAGAAGTTCACCTGCTCGGAGAAACTAATGCGGGCCGGGTTCCAGGCTCTTTCGGGGCAGTTGACGGTTTCATAGGGAATCCCCAGCCCGTCGGCGAACGAGTAAAACCGGTCGTCCAGCCACGGCGGCGTCCACGCGCCGGACCGGCAGATATGTACCGCAAATACCGCGACGGTTTCGGTTTGCTCGGCGAAATCGGATAAGGTGCGGAACCGGATGGAATATTTCCCTGTGATAAACCCGAAGTGTTCTGGCTT
>JAKPBM010000345.1 GCA_029778935.1 Bacillota bacterium
CGAAACCATGATTATGAGAGTATACCAGCACATTATGGAAACCAAGATGAACGAAAGCACCAAAAAGTTGGACGAGTATTTCAGCAGCTTTGAACTGGATTAAGTAATGCAACACAAAATGCAACACGAACCGCTATTCTTCCATTTCCTCTAAGGAAACAATTATTTCGCCGCAGGTTCAACTCCTGTCACTCGGACCAGAATAACCCGCCACTATTGTGGCGGGTTATTTATATTTTTTACTGGATAACGGCAACAATTTAGATCAATAATTTGAAATTCCTATAATTTGAACTTCCAGCATCGCGGAATAATTTGCGTCGAAAAACGACTGTTTTCCAGCCGTTTAGAACGCCATGCAACACGCCATGCAACACGACCCGTGAAAACATTGAAGCGCAATTTCAACAAAACGAAAAAAGCCGAGGCAATATGCCTCGGCTAAGTTTAGCAATCACAAGTCTATCATTTTATACCCTTCCGCCCGCAACCGTTCCGCCAGCGCTTCCCAGGTGATGGATTTACCTTGTTCGAGTGCCGGTTCGTCCGGCTGCTCCTCCTTTGACCGTCGATATGCAGCGATGACATTGTACACATCCCGATGCTCCAGCGGATGGTTCACCACTTCAAACGCGCCCGTGCCGGAGCGATCCCGCAGCTGGATGGTGCTGCCGCCGCCGTCGAGGTTGATGGCTTCGGTGCAACCAATACTGACCAGGTAATCCCGAAGCTCGATAAGCGTCATGCCCGGGCAGCCGGGTTGGCGGCCGTCGACGGTGACAAAGAGGATCTCGTTGCCACGCAATGCGATCGCCGACCTTGGATGCCGGTCTTTGAACAGGGCGACATTGGTGTCAATCGGCTGCGGCTCGCCCCGGAAAATGAGCACCGGATAGGCGGAAATCATGTCCTGCCACGCGACGCTCCCTGTCTCTTTGAAGATTCTGTCGAAGTGGACATTCCCCTCCTTGTCGATGCCGAAGCCCCAGCCGTTGCCGGCGTTTGCGACAATCTGGCCGTTTTCAAACACCGTACCGATTGGCCGGATGCCGTCTGCCAGAGAAGCGTTAATTACGCCTTCCAGCGTGTTGTTCTTGCGGTATGTCGCTTCAGCCCAGTCTTTTACTTTGCCGAGCGGTACAACCGAAGGATTCTGTGACGCGCGATGGATTCCGAATGTGTATTCCGACAGAGGGTATGCCTCGATTTGGATATAGTCTTTGCCTTCCTCGGTGTACTCCACACCGGGCAGCTTGCCCCAGTTCTTCCAGGGCCGCTCTGCGAGTTTTGTCTTGACGACGCCGTAATCAACGCCGCGCGCCTCGACAACCTCTCCGTTGCCGATATACACGCCGACGTGTCCTTCCATATGTACCATCACGCCGGGAATGTCCGGCGCGGTCGAAATGGAGCCTTTCTCTTTGCACAACTCAAGCATACCGTTAGCGGTCGTGTCCGGGATGCCGTTGGTGGCGTAGTAGCGCAAAACGCCGTCGCCGGTATTGCCCCAGAGGAAGTGTTTGATAAGGCCAACGCAGTCATAGACTTTCTTGCCGACAAGGGCCTTTGCTTTTGTGAGATACGCGCCGGTGTATACGTTCGGGTACAGCGATTTTAACTGATTCAGCCGCGATTCTGTCAGCGTATACCCCAGCCCGCCCCAGACATAGCCGGAGCCAACCTGCGCTGTGCAGAGTTCGGCCAACTGTTTACCGGTCATGGTTACTCGTCCTTTCCCGCCTGCTTAAAGAGCTGATGTCCATATACCGCCGTTGCGGCGCACAAAATACCCTGCGTAATGGCCGTAAAGGCCGCCAGAACGCCTTCTTTGACGGTAGCAATATCAGATGTACCCAGCACCCACGCAAGCGCCAGCACGACGCCCGTACAGCCCAGAATAAGGGGTATGTACTTGTCCTTTACCTCACTGTGCTTCAGGCCAGCGCCGATACCGAGCAGGACGGGCACGAGTATCAGAAGCCCCGGCTGAATGTACTCCATGTAGTCCATGCTTTTACCCTCCCACAATCATGTTGATAATGAGGCCGCCAAAGCCGCCTATCAATAGGCTGATAACGGCGTTTATCATCTTGTCCAACAGTTGCCCCGGCCGCTTTTCCAAAGCGAAGATACGTGAGTTTTGGTCTTTGAGTTCTTCGTCGTGCCGCTTAATCATCTGTTGCATCTCGATTGTAAGGTCAGACAACTTCCTCGTCAGCTCCTCCATAGACCGGATGCGCTCCAAGTCGCGTTCAAACCGTTCATCGACCACTTTGTGATTGGCGGCACAGTATTCTTTCGATACTGTGTCCATAGCTTATTCTCCTTCGTTAAGCATCGCCGCAAGCTCATCATACTGTTCTTGCGTTATCATGCCGGCCGCTTTGTAGGCATCCAGCATTTCTGCCATTCTGTTTGTTCTGCCGTTTTCAATCAACATTTTAAGTGTTTCATACCACATCGCTCCCACCTCCGATTTTTAGGAGAGCTAGCTCGTATCCAACCTCTGCAAAGCGGGAATACATGTCAAGGCGGAGTTGTTCTAGGGGGTCGGGAGGGTTGACGGGCTCAGTGATAACTGGTACTGGTTCAGGTTCAGGTGTATAGAACTCACCAGTTTCCCTGTTATACATTTCCAGGACATCTGATGGGTCTTCAACGGTAACACAGGATGCTAAAAAATCGCTGGAGAAGCGTTCAGTTATCGGAATGCCGGGAAAATCGGGGTCGATTTCTGGTATAATACTTCCAGTAGCACCATTTTCATAGATGTATACATAGTAGGACATTATTAATAACCTCCCCATGTAATCAAGACACAGCCTTTTCCACTACCACCGTCTGCCCCGTTTCTAGAATTCCAGCCGTCCCCTCCCTGTCCACCGTAAACAGAGGTTCCCCCAAGTCTTCCGCCACTTGAAGAGGCCCTTGCCCCGCCGCCACCGCCGCCAGTACCCGTTACAGAGGCGCCATTCTCGTTGGGTGCATTACCTCCATTCCCTCCATTAGAAGCTAGAACAACAATTCTCCCGTCGATAATAATAACTCCGCCACCGCCACCGCCTCCGCCACCGGAGTAGTAGTTGGTTGAGGTGCTTTTCCCACCTCTACCGCCAGTTGAGCCTCCAGTACCGGGGGATCCTCCGTTGTTTGCTCCGGCGGTGCCCCCACTTGCAGACACGTAGGAACCAAACGAACTAGCACCTCCAGCAGTAGCAGCAGACGTACCAGTGAACCCTTTCCCTGCCGCACCTACGGTTACTGGGATAGGAGTTAGAGAAGACAGCACAACGGAAGAACTCACAACGCGACCAGCACCCCCTCCGCTACCTCCACTAAAGTAATCGTCTCCGTTACTGTATCCAGCTCCACCGCCACCACCACCACCGTAACCAGCTCCACCGCCACCACTACCACCAGCTGAGAGATAATATGGTTTTCCACCCTTACCCGCGTCACCGCCCCTAGTGTAAGCAGTGCCACCAACTGAGCCAGCACCACCGCCGCCACCGCCGCCACCTATGCAGGTAACGGAAATAATGTCGCCTACTTTTAGCCCGTAAACGGTAGGGTCAAAGATTCCGCTGTCTTCAAAAAGCACATAACCCGGCGGGGTAGGTGAGGCTCCGCCTGCTTGAAAAGTATAGGCGTCTAGGGAAGAACTGTATATTAGCTGTAACCACGAACCGGCTTTGTGTGAGCCATCTGTGTTGTCTTGAGTTGTGTATTTTATCGCCTTAGCACCAGTCCCGTTGACGTTCAGCGTCGCGCCTGCCGCCATATCGGTGTGCAACTTAATCCGCACTACCGCCCCATCCTGCAACACAAATCCGGGCTGGTCTAGGATCAGTGCTTCCGCTGTGCCGGACGTTTCGCCGGACGCGGCCAGAATTTCGTCCATCGCCGCTTTGTTATACGGCTTGCCCTCCTGCGTCGCTTCGTCTGCGTATTCAACTTTTGCTTTGATTTCCGCGCCGACAGGCAAACCGGACGACCCGGCGTCAACAACCGTTAGTTTTCGCCAGCCTTCTTTGCCGGGTGCCGGTATTCTGTCTTTGTTCGGTATCATATCAGCATACCTCCGCTTTCAAATGTGCCCATGCGCGGCCACTCTGCCGCTATCCGCTGCGCCATGTTGTATATTGCCAGCACGTTGCCTTCCCACCGGTTGGCGTCCTGCCAGGTGGGAACCGTCCATATCCGCCGCGGTTTCCATTCCGGCGGAAGCGGCACTCCCGACGATTCAATTGCCGCCAGCCCTTCTTCCAGGTGGATGTACCACTCCGCCCTTCGCATGTCCTGCCGCGTAACCGTTGAGATATAAACCTGCACAGGATAGGCCAACGCCGGCAATACGACGTTGGCGATGTACATAATGTTGCCCGCCTGCCGGTTGTAGTCGTCGGCGTTATGGAAGTCCGTCGGCTTCCAGTCGGTTTTCGGCATCTGCCAGGTCATTCCACCACCCCCACCACGCCGCCGGTTGCAATCATCGTCGCAAGGTCGAGCCTAAGCCACTCGATGCGGCCTTTGATTACGCGACCGTACATGCTGTCCACCGTAACCAGCTGCCCGGGCTGCTCTCCCTCCGCCGTGACAATTTCCAGCTCGTTTTCATATCGCTGCTGGTAGTAGTCATACACACGCTGCGCCGCCGCTTTGGCGTTGGCCGGAGAAATCAGTGTCGCGTCCTTGATCTGCAGCACATTGCGCTTCTCCCCTGCCGGCAAGGACGCTGCGTACACGCCGAACAGCTGCGTGTTGTCGATGTAGCCTTTGCCGGCAATGTTCACCGTGCCGGCGACCGAAACATCAATGACTGCGTGGTTCGCACCGGTGGACACCAGCGTGGCACCGGTGACGGTTATGCCGTGCACCGGCTCGGAAAACAGGATGTCATGCCGGCCGGGCGACAGCTCGGCGGAATACAGTTCCTTTTCCTGCGTTTCGGGCTTGTAGCTGTGGGCCGTCACTTCGACGCCGGTAACAAGCGGGCGCAGCGTCAGTTTTTCCTCATAGGTTTTCCGGTCATAGCTGATATGCGCGGCAACCGACGCGGTCGGCGCTTGGATATGTATCCTGTCGGTGCGACCGCAGGTCACAATAGCGCCCAGTGCGAAAGCCACCTGCTGCAGCGCTTCCCGGTGCGTACATACCGGAATCCAGCCGGACAGCGGCACGGAAGCCAGCGCGGCGTCCATCTCGTATTCCGCCCCGGCGGAAGCCATGATTTCCGCCACGATGTCGCCAGCCGGCACGTTGCTGTACATGCCTCCGAGGAAATCGGTCTTGTCGATAACGCCTAGCAGGTCGGTGGCGGTCAAGGTCGTGGAGATTTCCGCCGTGCTGCTCCACTCGTTGAGGTAGTAGGTACCCAGCTCCCTCCCCTCCGCCTTGACTAACAGGGGCTGCCGCTGCTGCAAGGCGGCATAAATACCTTTGGGGTTGGTGATGGCAAAGTCCTCGTCTTCAGAAAACACCCGCACCATCAGCTCGCTGTATGGCAGTTCAGCCGATAGCGGGTTGACCGCTTCTTTGAGCGTCGCCTCCTCGATGTCAGCGTCGGTGAACTCCTTGATAGCGCCGTAGAGGATGCCCGTGAGCTTCACATATCGGTACGGCTTGGCGGTACGCAGGAACGTAACAACGATCTTGCGGTAGTTTTCTACAAGGTGATACGCCACATAGCGGGGCCGGTCGGGATAGAAGGTTTTGTCAGCCAGCAAGCCGTCGGCGGCGTCGTACCAGCGGATGCGGATTTCGCTGCAGTAGTCGTCTGTCGGAGAGTAGAAGTCGAAGGTCAGGCCGACGCTGGTGTGGTTCTCAGTGAAGGTAATAGTCAACTCCGGCGGGGCGGCAAATACGCCGTTCAAATCGGACATAGACCGGCTCCACCAGCCCCAGGGCAGGCCTTCCGGCTCGTCGGGAAACAGGGGCATGCTGCCGTCCATCGGGAAGAAGTCCTCCTCCCAGGTGGCGGCTATCGTCGGGGCAAGGTCGTCCCGCTTCAGGTCGTTTATGTCGACAAAAGGCTGCTTGTCAGATGCCAAAAGCGAGCTGTCGCCTTTGGCGGTGATGTCCAGCAACCGCCAGGAAATGGATAGGCTCATACGCTCCCTCCCGGGCGACGGGCCGGCGCTTTGGCGATGAAGTTCGCCGTCAGGTTCTGAAAGTAGTTCTTTTTCCTTTCCGTCCGCAAAAGCTCGTCGCCCACGTTGGAAAAGTAAGCTTTAAAAGAATAGTCCCCGGCCTCGTCAGGCACGATGACCGTGTGAAACTCTACCGGTTCGGTAAGTTTTTGCCAGAGCCGCGCGTACTCGGCCGTGTCCGTCGTGCTGCCGAATTTGAGCTGATAGTTGAAGAACACGCCGATGAGTTTTCGGGACAGGTCGCCGGTCTGCGTCCGCTTGGCGTACTTGTCCAGAAACTCGCCCTGGCGGGTCAGGGACACCACCGGGACGTTAAACTTCTCTCCGTCAATGATGATCATAACGCACCACCCGCAATGAGGTTCTTGCCCACCCGGCGGGCCACCTTCTGCTGATTGCGGTAGATGACTTCGCCGTCCAAATACACGTTCCCGCCCGCCCGGATGGCTTCGAGGATTTCGCGCAGAAGGGCGATCATGGCCGGGTCCGTCCGCTCCTCCCGGAAGATTTCCCGCAGCAGTCCTTCCGGCGTTTCGATGTTGTAGCCCCGTTTCTGGTCGCCCAAAACGGCCAGAAACTCACGGTTCGGCGGAATGACCGCGCCGGCGGCCAGCCGGGGGATTTTGGGGATGTTAAAGCCGTAGGTGTTTCCGCCGATGCCGGGCACCCAGTCGGGAATGGTGATTTTAATCTTGTTGATCTGGTCGATCATCCAGTTGATGCCGTCGATGACCCAGTTTATCCCGGCCTTAATTGCGCTCCACAGTCCCTCGCCGATGACGCTGAACAGGTTTTTCCAGAAATCCAAGGTGAAAATAGGCGCGACATACTGGCGCCACCAGCTCTTGATTTTCTCCCAGACGTTCTTTATCCAATTGAGGATAGCATCCCAGTTCAGCGCGGTGACTGTAACCAACCCCGCTGCGCCGGCTGCAATAAGCGCGACGCCCAAAGGTAGCGCAACGCCGGTACAGACAAGAATGATGCCGAGTACCAGCAGTGCCAAGCTTGCAATTGCCACGATTTTGCCGACTGGGCCACGTATAGCATCAACAATCTTGTCCCAGTTTAGGGCAGTAACCGTTGCAAGCACAGCCGCCCCAGATATGATTAAGGCTATACCTAACGGAATTGCCGCGCCGCTGCATACAAGAATAAGGCCGAGTACCAGCAGTGCCAAGCTTGCAATTGCCATGATTTCGCCGACTGGGCCGCGTATAGCTTCGACGATCGCTTCCCAATTCAAGGCAACAACAGTGGCGAGCGATGCCGCACCGGCCAAAATTAATGCGATGCCAAGAGAAACCGAAACGCCGCTAAGTGCAAGTATCAAACCAATTGCCAATAAGGCCAGGCCAACGATTCCCATAATCTCACCAATCGGGCCTTGAATAAGTCCAACAACCTTCTCCCAATCTGTTGCTACCACAGATGCAATCATCGCGGCCCCAACAGCCATAAGCGCGATGCCCAACGGTATTGCAACGCCGCTAAATGCGAGCACCATACCAATCACCAGCGCATAGTAGCCTGCCTCGGCAAAAACATCTCCGAGTGGGCCTTTGAGAAGTGCTGAAATCGTCTCCCAGTTAGCGGCCACAACACTTGCCAGTCCTGCGGCACCAATTATCATGAGTCCGATGCCAAGCCCGATTGCGACACCGGAAAACGCCAATACCATACCTACCACTAGTAGGAAGGCACTTGTTAAGGAAAATATCGATCCAATTTGCCCTTGGAGTGTATTGGCAATCAAATCCCAGTTCTCGTTAATTGAATAGGCCAACCCCGCAGCACCAAGCGCAATCAATCCGAGGCCAAGCGGGATATTTGAACCTGTAAATACAAGAATAACACCAAGCGCCAGAAGCGCCGCACTTACGTATGTTGTTATATCGTCCAACCTTTTCTTGTATTCCTCCGCATCGAACTGATCCATAGCGCCGAAGTCCGGTTCTATGGTGGTCATATCTGTGGAGGTATCCTCGCTTAATACATTCAGCTCGTCGAAAGCCGCCAGCTGTGCACCCGCTTTTTCCGCGGCATCCCCCGTTTTTTCAAACGCTTTGGTCTGTTCATAAAGCGCCTCGGCTGCTTTTCTGGACTGTGAATAGGTTGTGCCAAACAAAAATGAAACAACCCTTGCAAGCTGCGTCACAAAACCAGACAAGGCGTTGACAAATTGTATAAACGTAGGTACAATCACGTTGACAAGGGGTTGCGCCAGCGTCAAAAGCGACGCTTTTAGCTGCGCGATGCTCTTACGGGCTTGTTCGTTGCTTTTGATTACCTTGCCCATCCAGTCGAAAATCGACCGTAGCGCACGGCCAAGCGTGTAGAACACCGCGACACGGAAAAGCATGTTTTTCAGCCGATTGGTATACTTTGTCATATAGGCATTAGCCTTATTGATGGCCTTTCCCATAGCCAATGTAAATCCCTTTGACTGTGCCAGTCTCTGGGAAATGACGCCGGCCTTTTCCTTGTTCCGCTCCAACTCATAGGTGGCATTTTGGATGGCCATGTCATACCGCTCGACGCGGGCTTGTACGGCATCCCACTGCCTTTGCAGCTGGTTTACTTCCGCCTGTTGCGCTTTAATTTGAGACCGGAAAAAGAACTCCTTACCGCTTTCCATATAGGCAAGTCGCGCTTTGGCCTCGTCTAGTCTGGCGGCAAGTACGGCCGATTCTTGGGCCAGCGCAGCACGTTCGGCTTGTTTCTGCCGGATTCGATCCTCGATTGATTCGATTTTCTTCGCCACGCTGTTTAGCTGTCTTTCCAGCTGTTTATTATCAAGTGCGGTCTTAAAGGTAATGGTGCCGTCGCTCATGGTATCACCTCAATCGGTGTTGATTTCGTGATTAGGAGGAAAGAGTATGAAAAGAGTTTTAATTCTGGTTGCCGTTATCCTTTTACTAGCCGGCTGTGACATGAGTCACACAAATTCATTAGAAACATCAGACCAATCCCAAAAAGAAACAACAACAGAAGTAACGACAACCATAAAAAAAGAGGTTGTTTTGGTTGATCAAGACGGTATAAAAATCACATGCAGCGGAATGTCGCTGATTAACTACTTGCCGGAACAGCCGGAAGCAATAGCGCTGTATGTACACCTAACAATAGAAAACAACTCGGCTAACAATATCACCGTATACCCAAAAGATTCTTCCGTAAACGGTGTCATGAAGCTAGCCGGCGCCGCCATGCCTTTTGCCGTCCTAAGCGGGAAAAAACTGGTTAGTTCCTTCTTTTTTGGAAATCTGGAAGGCACGGGCATTACCTCCGTTGACCAACTAGATCAGGTCAAAGAGGTCGAATTCCGCCTATGGGTCGTAAACACAGATACACACAAAGACTTATTTGAAACGGAGTTGCTGAAAGTTGCTCCGCAAACCTAAGCCGCCCGATTGGGCGGCTTTTTTATGCTCCCCATGCTTTTAGTGTCTCTTTTTCCGCGTCGGTGTAGATCGGCTTCAGGTCGACGATGTCCCGGTTTTTCCGGTACCACTCCCTTTCGGCCTTGTCCAGCGGCTTGCCTTTGGCCAGTTTCTCCCGTATCCGCACAATTTGGGCGAACATGCAGTCGCCAATTTCATAGTAGGCCGAAACGAACGTCCACCAGTGCAGGTAATCCAGCGAACGGATCTCCGTGCCCAGAATGCGGTTTACCGGCGAAACTATAAAGCGGAAGTCCTTTTCCCAGTCTACAAGCCTGGGGCCGCTTTTCCCGTGGTTTTCTTCTCCGCAGGATATAAACCAAAAACACTTCCGAATGGCTTCCTCGTAATGTTCCCGCGGCATTTCGTCAAATGCCGGGTAGAAGATTTGCAGCGTCACCAAAGCGCGTTCCTGGTCGCTTAATTCTGGGTCGGAAAGGGCGGTGCATATGTCCAGCACCGCCCTGTAGTCCGACCGGATTTCATACTCTACGTCGCAAACGGTGACGCTTGTCGGCAGCTCATACATAAGCGTCACCTGTTGTACTTGCCATATTTTGTCATGTATTTCTCGACACGCGGGTTCGTGCGCTTCTGTTCGTCGGCGAATTTGGTATCGATTTCGTCCATCACGGCCAGCAGGAAGTTGCACCAAACGGGCAGTCCGTCAGCCATTGCGTAGACGTTCATGTCGCCAAACAAATCCTTGCTTATGGGGCCAAACACGCCGTCAATGATTTCCCGCATTTCGGAATCACGCTTGCGTGCGAATTCGAAAATCTCACGCCTGTCTTTCATGTTCTCGACTTCGGCCCTTAGCTCTTCCTGCTTTTTATCAAGGGTGTTAAAAGCGTTGAAGAGCTTTTCTACAAAGGCGCTGTCGGTAGGATTAAATGCAATTGTGCACTTACCGTTCACCCTATACTCGACAACACCACTATCAAAATTTAGTTCTTTCATGCTGAATCACCTTCTGTCTATTCTCCAGAATTTTCTGTGTCAGGCGTGAAGGTAACAACACCGTTCGAGACAGAAGCCGTGCCGGTTATCCGATCGCCGCCGAAAGTGACCTCGATAGGCATGCCAACATTGTTGGAGCCGCCTAGGCTCGTTGGCTTGATGGCGCAGCTGCTGTACCGCTCGGCGAACACGCCCGTGTCCTTGGCGCCTGCGTACGCGTGGACGACCAGCATGTCCATGTTGCAAAGCGCCGCCACGTTCTGCTCCCGGATGGCCAGGTTCCAGATTCGCATCTGCGCCTCGTCGCCGGCATCCAACTCGCAGGGCTCAAAGCTCTGGGTTATGGTTGGCTTGCGCATGGTTGTATAGGTCTTACCGAAAATGTCGGTTTTACTCTCTTCGCCCCAGTCATATTCGGCGGAGCTATCCTCTACGCGCTTGCCGACAGGGCGCCATACCGGAGATTCGGTTGTACCGGTGTTGAGATACAAAATCAGTAGTTCCCGGCTCACTACCGCTTCGGGAGCGGTGTTGAAGTTCATATCAGCCACGGCGATTCACTCCTTTTCGTGTACGTAAATTGTATTTGTACCTGGTAGATGCCTGTACCATCCTCTTCTAAACCGAAAAGAATAGCATTTGAGACGGCAATGCGTTCCGGCACATAGCCTTCTTGCAGTGTCGGTAAATTCCCCAGTCTATCCTGCTCTTCAAGCCACTCCGTCAAGCCTTCCAAAAACGCATGGTTGTCCTGCCGATCGATTTCGTCCGCGGCGGCAGCCTTGGCGTAAAATACGTAGTTGCTCTGATACTTTCGCGCGCCTGTGATGTCCGTCGATACCCTGCTGTTACCGGAGGGGGCCAAAGCGTAACTGTCAGGGTTTTCGCCAGGTCTATCGGTGTAGATCATCTCCATCGGGGAGTAGGTTTGCAAGAAGTCCTGCAACGCCTTGATGATGCTCATCATCCCACCCCCAGGAGTTTTTTCAAGCCTCGCAGGATGTCCTCTTTGTGGTCCGCCTTCATGCGCTCAAACCAAAACGCACCCCGCATGGGCGCGCCGTGGTATTGGTACTCACGATTGCTTACCACCTTGCGAACACCCTTTCTGGATCTCCATCCATCCTTTGTGAGGAAGCCTGCGGCGCCGGTTACGGGGTCAACCATCACCTTGCCGTAATACATGTTTCTGGCGTAAGGTGTGTTGTACGTAACGAAGCCGCTGCCGATTTCGGTGGCAGTTATACCAGAAGTGCGAAGCATACCCGTTTGGAACGGTATGTACGGCTCCGACAAACGCAATACCTCGCTGTCCACATACCGCTGGGCTTCCTCCAGCCGCCCGTTCAGTTTCTGTACAAAACGAGGGTCCCACTCAAACTCGCCTACAAGCGTCGTGCCGGCTTTAAAGCTGGTCCCTTTCGGTTGCTTTATCACTTTGCCGACACCTCCCAGTGCGCCATATCGCCACCGAAATCCTTCGTGTCTACGCTTGTTATCGTGAGCACGTCGTCCAGCCCCTGCAGCTCTTTAGAGGAGCGTTCAATGTCCTTTGTAATAACGCCCTTTACAACGATGTCGCCGCTTTGGAGCGTCCAGAAGCCGGACTTGTCCGCAAGCCCAGCCCATTCTTTCGGCGGGCTATACGCCGCGCGGGAAGCCTTTGCCAGCATTGGGATAATCAGCTGCAGGCTATCGACAGAGGTAACGCCCGTTTTGCGTGCGATGGCACCTTTTATAGAGTGCCAGAACACCCCTTTCAAGACCGTCCGCTGCCATTTCTCCGTGCCGTTTTCCGTGTACTTGTTGTACACCGTCACCGTATGCGCAAACATCATGCCCACACCACCGGAGACAGGTTCGGGAGATAGATTCGTGCCGCCTCAATCAGTCGTTGCTCGTCGGACTTGGGCTTCTTGGAATACGTCCGGCTCCAGCCGCCCACCGACTGGCTAGCCAAATCTCCGCCCTGCTCGTTCACCTGCCACGCCTCGGCTACGGCGCAGCAAGCCATCTTGACCGATTCGGATTCTAGGTTAATGTTATTCCCCAGCATTCTACGGAGCCACATGCTGGCCCGGAGGGAGAGCCGCGGAAAATCTCCCTCCGGGATAGCGTTGCCGAGGTATGTATCTCTGTAGTATTCGTAATCGACGTAAGCCTGCATAAGGCTCACCCCTTTTGGTGCTTATCCCCCGTCTTGCCGGCTTTCGCGTCCTCGGGCTTCTCCGGCACCAGCTGATAGCCCTTGGCCAGATATTCATGCAGCCGGTACGGGTCGATTTCGCGGTAGATGCCGCATTTGACAACCTTCACCGCCCGTCACCTTCCTTACTTTGTGGCCGAATGGACGTATACGCCGGCGACTTTGTTCTCGTAGACGAAGCAATCGTGGTAGAGCCTGAACTGGAACTTCCATGCGTCCTTGTCCTGGTTGGTGTCGGGGTCGAAAATCTTCGGCAGGGCGAACTTCTGAACCTGCAGCACGGCGGACGGATGAACAATCATGAAGTTGATGCTTTTCGCATCCTCCGCTTTGGTGTAGCCCCAGTTGCTGGTGCCATCATTGAGCGTAATGGCGGTGTAGAACCGGGACTTCGGCACATAGACGATTGGCATGTTGTTGTAGCCCGCCAAAACCGTATTGACGGTGCTGTCGCTGCCCCACTGCCGCGCAAGTGCGCTGTTGATGATGGGCTTCAGGTCGCTGTTGATGAACAGCCGCCGTCCCTCCATCGGCACTTCGTCCTCGTCCATCTTTCTTACAGCTTCGTCGATGGCCGCGAGGATGGTGTCCTTGTCGAGGTCGGCGGGGTCGGCTTTGGAAACACCAGACGTGCCGGCGTATCTGGCGAAGCGATATGCGTCAAGTTCCGGCACGACGTGCTCCCGCATGAAGTTGCCGACGACGGTGCCGAATACCATGCCGAGGGTTTCCTCGTTGTCCATCCGGTCGACGGAGAACTCCTTGCCCCGCTCCTCGGTGAGCCTGAGGGTTTCCCAGGTGGCCGTCACGTCGCCTTTGGGGTAGCCGTTTTCCCGGCTGTAATCGCCCATGCCAGTAGTGGAGACTTTGAGCACCTTCACTTCGTTGACGCCGGAGAAGTCCACCTGCGTGGCAGCGTCCAGACTTTGGGTCAGCGACGCCTGCTTATAAACGGCGTCGATAATAGGTAAAAACCTTTTGGCGTATTCAATGCTGTTTGCCATTTCTTACTGCTCCTTTCCGTTGGTTGTGTTATTGGGGTTGCGCGTGATTCCCGCCGCGCTGGCCGCGGCCGACAGGAACTTGTCCAGGCTGCCGCTTTCCAGCGGGTTGCCGTGGCCCAGACCGCTGTTTAGCGTCGGACCGGGCCTTGTGTCCTCGAACAAGTAGGGTTCGTTCTTTTTGAGTTCGGTGAGCTGTTCGTCTAGCCCGAGCAGTTTTTCGCCGTCCAGTCTAATCTGCTCCATGTTGAGCAGGGCCTTGACGGCTTTCGTGTTTTTGGCCCTTGCCGACATCAAAGCGGTTTCCATCGCACTCTCCAGCTTCAGTCTTCCTAGGTCTTCGTTGTATTTCTTCTCCCAGGCGGCCACTTCGTCCTTGAGCTTCTGGACATCCACGCCGTCGTACTTTCGGACGGTGTCCTGCAGTTGCTGGATGGTCTGCTGGGCGGTAGCCAGCTCTATTTCTTTGTTTTTCATTTCGGTTTTGTGGTTTTCGACGCTCTTGCCGTGCTCCACCATGATTTTGTCTATCACGT
This sequence comes from Bacillota bacterium, assembly GCA_029778935.1. GTDB lineage: Bacteria > Bacillota > Clostridia > Oscillospirales > QAMX01 > DUUG01. The sequence continues at coordinate 14,296 of JAKPBM010000345.1, forward strand.
CGTCGGCAAGGCCCAGTTCTTTGAGAAATTCGCGTTTCATTTTTACTTCCCCTTTCCGCTACGCTTTTTTACGGGGTCGCTCCCCGTGCGGTGCGCCATTGTTACGCCCGACGCTGGGCGAAATATAAACAGCGCCCGTTAAGGCGCTGATATAAACGTTATTCAATTCGCTCCCTATCGTACTGACGTTTCAGTCCTGTCTGGTCGAGGAATTTTTCCTGCTCTTTCAACCACTTGGACAGTTTTGCTTTTGCTTCATCTGTAGGCAAGCCGGCGGCTTCCATGCCTTTCAGCTCGCGCTTCCACTTACGGATTTTCCGCTCGTTGTATCTTTGGATTTGCGTTGCTTCATATTCGGTGATTTTCCGGCCTTCGTACTCGTATTTCGGGGCATTCATATCGTCTAGTTGTGCCTGCGTATAGGTAGGCTTTGATACGCCCTCGATAAACGGGTACATGTTATGCCGGCAGTTCCATCCGCCCAATCCAGGCCCCGTTCCGTAACCAGTCTTTTCCACAAGCGACGGGTATTTCGGATGCGTGCCGCTGCGTGAGTAGATTTTGCCTTGCCATTCTGCGTGGTTTTCGGGGCCTACGCCTGTGTTTCTGGCGCCGGCGTGTGCAGACACCTCAACGAGGTCGCAGCCCATCTCCGCAGCCCTGGCGTCCTGCAATTTGAGCGCAGTCTGATTTACACCAGTCAGCACCGCACGCCTTACAGCAACGTCCATGTAATCCGTATGTCCGGAAGGATATGTAATCGTCGCTAGACCCTTGTTCGCAAGGTCTTTGATGGCGTTTCTGGTGGCCGTCACGTGGTCTAATGCGCCGGACTGGACTTGTAGCCAAGCCCTGTCAAGAGCGCGCTCAAACTGCTTTGTGGCCGTATTGGCGGTGGTTCTGGTGAGGTTTTCAAACAAGCCTTTGGTCTGCCGCAGCCCCGTTTCCAGCACCTGAATAAGCGCAGGCGATTGCTCGATCGGCGACGGCGCAAGCCCCGCTTTGCGGTATATCGCGTCATCCACGGACAACGCCTTTTTGGCCGCTTTAGCAAGGATGCGTTCCAGCTGCGGCACGCTTTTACGCGTGGCCCGCGCCAGCCGGCGGAGAATTTCGTCCCGCACCATGCCCATTTCCAGCAGTTTTCTAAACTGCCATTCTGTGGCCGGGATAAAATCCTCCACCGCCGCGATACGCTCGGCCATAAAGGCGATGATGTCTTCCTCCACCAGCGCATACAGCTCCACCAGCGCTTTTGGGTACCGCTCCAGTTGTTCTGGCGTAAGCATTAGCTACCACCAACAAAGCCCATGATTTCGTCGTTTGTCAGTATGGCTCCCACTCTCTGTTTTGCGGTTGCTTCGTCCTCGCCGTACCACTTCATTCGGAACTCCCAGGGCTGCATCAAACCGTCCCGCACTTCCTGCGCGTCCCGCAGTCGTTCGGACTCCTTGTCGATGATATAGCCGTCTTCGAAGTTCACCGTCACTTTCGCGTCCGGGTTCACGTTCTCGCCGAGGATTTCCTTGCCTGCCCATAGGATGGCGCGGACAAGCTGCCGGATGGCCCGCTCCATGACGATGTAGTGCTTGCTGGCGTTCTGGACAAGCTCCTGCTTGTCGCCCATGTACTGGGTCGCCGTGACGACGCTGCCGACGTTGAACTGGTAATGCTTCGTGCCGAACCCGACCTTGAACGATAAGTAGTCCAGCTGTGCCTGCAGGCCTTCCCGGTTCTCCTGCACCCGCAGAGAGGGGTTAAACTCCTGCACGGCCTTCTGCCGGCCCTGTTCGTCGATATACCCTTCCCCCACCTGCACAAACAGCTGCTGCATCACGTCATCGGGGGTTACCCGGTTGCCCTGCTCGTCCAACCGTACAAGACTTTCGTTGTAGAACACCTTTTTACCGCCCAGCTTGAAGTCCCGACAGAAATTGTTGAAGGCCAGGTCAACGCCCATAAGGTTGTCGACAGCGTGGGCGTAGATGCTCATGCCCAGGCCGTTAGCGTCCGGGAAGGTGTTCACGATGTTAGGGCTGAAAACCGCAAACAGCGGGACGTTGGCGCCCGTGAAAAACCATTCCGCAACGCCCTCAGGCAGCGGTTCTTTCACAAGCCGGCCGTTTTCCTCTCGGAAGTACTCGTTTGTGATCTGATAGCCGCCGTTTGCCAGCTCGTGGGTTTCCAGGTAGATGTACTTCCTGCCTTTCACCGTGGTTTCCGAAACGAAGGCCGCTTCCGTGATCTGCCCTTTGTGTACGGACAGGGGGATGATTTGCTGCGCCGTCAGGTAATCAATATGGATTTTAGTGCCCTTATCCGGGCGAATCCGCCCGCCTTCCGACCGCATGCCCGTAAACTTCAGCACAAAAGCGCCCGTACCCAGCGCGAACGCCTTTTCCACCAGCGCGTTGCCCTGTGCCCAAAAATCGTTCTCGCCCAGAATGCCGCCTGTGCCATCCTCCCCCTGCACAAAGAGGGAGGAGGCTTGGTCATTTTCATCCGCGATCACGATTTGCGTCTTTTCATTGAGCAGGATCGCCGCCCAGTCTTCGCAGACCTTCTTAGCCATCCGCAGCGAAAACATCCGGCGGGTCTTTTGACGGTTGCCGTTCAGCTCCTTAAACTCGTGAAAAGGCTTGTAATAGCCCCGCCACCAGTTGAGCCACTCCTCTATGTGGCTGTAATACTCCGCCGAGAGGGAAAGCCCCCTCTCCCGGTTGATGTATTCGATAATCATCCCGATATTCAAAGCTTCGCACCCCTTTAGTGCCCATTCCTCTGCGCCATCCGGCCGATCATCTTCTTGAAGGGCAGCCAGGAATACTGATCGGCGTTGATGACGTGGTCGTTTCTGTCTTCCGGCTCGTCCTTGTCCTCTTTCCAGCTGTAGGTGTTCATCTCCCGGACCAGTTCCCTGCACGTGTCCACGACGAGATAGTCGCCGTGGGCCATCCAGCCTGCCTGCAGGTTAATGCGGTCGATAATGTTCGTCTGTTTCCAGGAACCCTGAAATACATACGGCACGCCGTGAGCCCGCTTGTATTTCTGGCATTCCAGAATCGTGCCCTGGTCGGCGCTGTCGATGAACACGTTCCGGCCAAAGCCCCACTCCCCTCTACACCGTTCCAGAAAGTCCACCAAAAGCGGCGGGATGTCCGACGGTGTGAGCGGTTTCGGCAGGTCGCGATTGTTGTACACCCGTTCCGCAAGCGTGATTTTCTTCCGGCAGGCAGTGATGCCGGAAAAAACGAAGGCGAATGTGTCGTCCGACTGCCGGCTATAGGACGTGTCCACGCCGCAGGAGTAGAGTAGGTAGGTGAAATCTTTGGCTTTAGCGGGCGTGATAACATTTTCCGCGCGCAGGTCGAACACCAATCCAGTCGACCGGCCACGTAAGCCCTGGATTTTGTTTTTATAGAGCTTTGTCCCCGGCGGAACCGTGGCGATGATTTGCGCCTTTTTCTCTGGCGTAAGCGCCGGATTATCGTCAAAAGTAAAGAACCAATGCACCCATCCGGGCTTTGGCTCTTTACAAAGCATCTGATTCAGCTCTTCCGGCGCGTCGTGGGCGTACTCCGGCAGGGGCCGGCTGTGATTGATGTACTCGTCGTAGATAGGCAGGCTCGGGTCGTCCGGGTTGAGCGTCGCTATAAGATAATCGCACCGCATCGACGCCTCACGCACGTAGTCCATGTCGGCGATGTTTATCTCGTCGATGTACAGGCACCCATACTGTCCGCCCAGCGCCTTTTTCCATCGGGCCTTGTTGTCGTAGCCCAGCACATAGATGATTTTATCCCGGAAGGCGATGTGGGGCAGGCTGTG
>JAKPBM010000351.1 GCA_029778935.1 Bacillota bacterium
GATGGGCAACATTTTCCAGCTGGGCAGAAAATACACCGAGTCCATGAACATGACCTACGTGGATTCCGACGGCCAGCGCCGCCATCCCATCATGGGCTGCTACGGCATTGGCGTGGGCCGCATGCTGGCCGGCGCCATCGAGGAGCACCACGACGACTTCGGCCCCGTCTGGCCCATTTCCATCGCCCCCTGGCAGATCCATATCTGCGGCCTGGGCATCGGCAAGGCGCCGGAAGTGTTTGAAACGGCGAAGAACATCTACGAAAAGCTCTCCAAAAAGTACGAAGTCCTCTGGGACGACCGGGACGTAACCGCCGGCGTGGCCTTTGCCGACGCGGACCTGTTGGGCATCCCGCTGCGCATTGTCGTCGGCAAGCGCGGCTTAGACAACGGCGAAGTGGAAATTGCCCGCCGGGACAAGTCCGTGCGCGTTATGGTGCCTCTGGACAAACTGGAGGAAGAAGTGGACGCGCAAATCCAGGCACTCTGGGCGGAACTGGAAAAATAAGGGAAAAGGGCGGTCTTTTCCCTTATATCTTTCCATTTTGATGACTAAACTTTAAATTCCTCATTGCCAACCTGCGTCGTTTATTATATAATAGAGAAGTAGTGTTTCTTTTTCCCGTAATGTTGGCAAGCCTTATATAATCCACAAAGGAGAGAACAGTTGCATGGCTTATTCGATCGACAAACTTCGTAACGTTTGCCTTCTGGGACATAACGGGGACGGTAAGACGTCTCTGACGGAAAGCATCCTTTTTGCGACCAAGACGATTGACCGCCTGGGAAAGGTGCCCGAAGGAAATACCGTTTCCGACTTTGATCCCGAGGAAATTAAACGCGGCATTTCGACTTCCACCGCTTTGGCTCCTGTGGAGTATAACGGGCATAAGATTAACCTTCTCGACGCGCCGGGCTTTTTCGACTTTTACGGCGAAGTGGTCGAGGCTCTGCGCGTTGCCGATATTGGTCTGATTGTTGTGGGTTCCAAAGGCCCCATCTCCGTCGGCGCGCAGAAGATGTGGCGTGTCCTGCAGGATCAGGAAATCCCCGCCGCGTTCTATGTGTCCCGCCTGGACGAGGAAAATGCCGACTTCTACAAGACCTACGACCAGATGAAAGAGCTGTTTGGCGTCGCCGTCTGCCCGCTGGTAATCCCGATTGTGGAAGGCGGCAAGCCGACGGGTGTGGTCAACATCGTCACCAAGAAAGCCTACAAGACCGATGCCCATAAGACTACGGAAATCCCCCTCCCCGCGTCCATGAACGACCTGGTGGAGGAATACAGAGCCCAGCTGAGCGAGAACGTCGCCGAAACCGACGACGCTTTGATGGAAAAGTTCTTCGGCGGCGAAGAGTTCACCGTCGAGGAGATGATCAGCGGCATTAAGGCCGGCATCGTCTCCCGCACCATCGCGCCCGTGTTCTGCGGCTCCGCCTTTACGGGCCTGGGCACCGAAGCACTCATCCAGGGCATCATCGACTACTTCCCCTCCCCGGCTGCCGGCCGCGGCGACGTGGCCGTTTCCGCCGAAGGCGAGGAGACGCCTTATCCCATCGATCCCAACGGCCCCGCGGTTGCCTTTGTCTTTAAGACCGTGGCCGACCAGTACGGCCGCTTCTCCTTCTTCCGCGTTGCTTCCGGCACCGTTACCTCCGACAGCAGCCTGGTGAACGCCAATACGGGCACCACCGAAAAGATCGGCCGTCTGTACATGGTCCGCGGCAAGAAGAACATCGAAGTCGACGAAGTGCCCGCCGGCGACATCGGCGCCGTTGCCAAGCTCACCGACACCCGCACCAACGACACCCTGTGCGCTCCGGGCAAGGTGGTTACCCTGAAGAAGATGGCCTTCCCGCGCACCTGCTATACCCAGGCGATTCTGCCCAAGAACAAGGCGGCGGAAGAAAAGCTCGCCACCGCTCTGGCCCGCCTGCACGACGAAGACCCGGTCTTTGAGAACCAGCTCAACGTCGAAACCCACCAGCAGGTCATCTCCGGTCTGGGCGACATCCATCTGGACGTCCTTTGCTCCCGCCTGAAGAACAAGTTCGGCGTCGAAGTCGAGCTGACCGCCCCCAGAGTGCCCTACCGCGAAAAGATCCGCAAAAAGGTCCAGGCCGAAGGCAAACACAAGAAGCAGACCGGCGGCCACGGCCAGTACGGTCACGTCAAGATCGAGTTCGAGCCGACGGAGTCCGAAGAACTCGTGTTCGAAGAACGCATCTTCGGCGGTTCTGTTCCGAAGAACTTCCATCCCGCCGTGGAAAAAGGCCTCCGCGAGAGCATGGAGAAGGGCGTTTTGGCCGGCTACCCGGTCGTCAACCTCAAGGCTGTCCTGTTCGACGGTTCCTACCATGAGGTCGACTCCAACGAGCTTTCCTTCAAGCTGGCGGCCCGCCTGGCCTTCAAGAACGGCCTGCCCCAGGCCAACCCCGTCATTCTGGAACCCTACGGCTCTCTGAAAGTCACCATCCCCGACGAGTACATGGGCGACGTCATCGGCGATTTGAACAAGCGCCGCGGACGCATCATGGGCATGAACCCTGCCGGCCACGGCATGCAGGTGGTCGAAGCCGAGGTGCCCATGGCCGAGATGCACTCCTACGCCATCGACCTCCGCTCCATGACCCGCGGCTGGGGCGCTTTCGAGCTGGACTTTGTCCGCTACGAGGAGACCCCGCCGAACATCATGCAGGCCATCATCGAAGAGGCCAAGGCCCGCATGACCGAAGAGGAAGAAGAATAAGTTTTGCAATTCCAAAAGAGGCAAAGCAGGCGCTTTGCCTCTTTTTTCTTGCTTTTTGCGGGAAACCGGGTATCCTATGGATATGGAAAGCCTGTTTGAAAGGAAAAATCGCATGCAAACGCGCCGTCTCGGTGCCTAATGCCTGGCGTTCCCCTGTCACAAAGACAGTCCCATATGCATATACTGAGATAAATACGGTACTCACCCCGTTTTTTACTTTCGCGCTCCGGCCAATACGGGGCGTTTTTTACATATATCAACCCATTTTGAGTGCGGCTGCAACAGTTGGATGGCGTTGCCGCTTGTTCCGGGGGCCAAACTGTGGTATACTTCCCTTGTGTGACAGGAGCAAAACCGATTGGAAGGACGATTGGAATGTACAGATACAGACAGCTCTGCTCGAGATTTGACGAACTGGTCAAAGACATCACGGAAAGCTACTTAAGCGATTCGCCGGATATTATCCTGGTGCGTGAGCATATACCGAAAAAGCAGGAAGTGGTGGACGTGGTCCACAAACTGCTGAACATCCTCTACCCCGGCTTTTTTGAGCCGTTTTTGTTCCGCCCCGACACTATTCCCGGGCAGGTGGCGGTGCAATTGGAGGAAATCTACGAGCAGCTGGGCGAGCAGATCCGGCTGGCGCTGCACTTAAAAACCCCGGACCATGCGCCGACGGATGAGGAAGTTGTGGGCATCATCTGCGAATTTATCTCCAGAATCCCTGAACTGCGGCGGATCCTGGCCACCGATGTGGAGGCGGCCTTCAACGGCGACCCCTCAGCCAACAGCAAAATTGAAATTATCTCCGCATTCCCGGGGCTGTTTGCCGTCTCCGTCTACCGGCTGGCCCACGAGCTTACCTTGCTCAACGTGCCGCTGATCCCGCGGATTATGTCCGAATACGCCCACAGCGTGACGGGCATCGACATCCATCCCGGCGCCACCATCGGCACCCACTTCTTTATCGACCACGGCACCGGCGTGGTCATCGGCGAAACGACCGTCATCGGCAACAACGTAAAGCTGTACCAGGGCGTAACCCTTGGCGCCTTGTCCACCCGGGCGGGGCAGGCGCTAAAAGGCGTCAAGCGCCATCCCACCATCGAGGACGACGTGGTCATCTACGCCAACGCGTCGATTTTGGGCGGCGAAACGGTCATCGGCCGCGGCGCGGTCATCGGCGGCAACGCCTTTATCACCCAGTCGGT
>JAKPBM010000363.1 GCA_029778935.1 Bacillota bacterium
CACGGAAGACTCTTTGCAGCTTTGGCTCACAATCCCCGCAGGGGTAAAATCGGGAGCTTCCAGCAGCGCTTCCAGCACATGCCGCCCTATGTTGCCGAATCCATAAATCGCCGCTCTGATCATAGGTTATCCGTTCATTCCTCTGTATAAAATCCCGCCCAGGGAATAAATGGCGGAGAGAGAGGGATTCGAACCCCCGGCCCTTTCGGGTCACCGGTTTTCAAGACCGGCTCTTTAAACCACTCAGACATCTCTCCTCATATTCCCTGGGTGAATGGCAGAGATATAAGGAAGGGGCATGAATCACTTTGACATTATAGCATATCCCCGAAAGTATGTCAATCCTTCGACTGATTTTTGTCGGATAAGCGCACCCTTATCTTTTCTACATCAGCTTCCGAATATGTATGGGCGGGTTTTGCAAAACGCTTAGCCCGATGCGTTCCATCCCGTCCAGCCATTCGTCCCGGGCGTTGTAGTAGACGCGCAGCTCGCCGCCGACCGTCACGCAGTCCAGCTGGTACACCAGCGCTTTCTTCCATTCCGCCATGCCGGGCAGAAGAATCGGCCCATATGGCGCCTCTTCCCATCTGATGCCGTCTTGGGAGACCATCACGGCGACGGCCGAACGGGGATAGCCGTTTTCGTCCAGATAAATGGGGTTGTAAAAAGCGATAAAGCCTTCTTCCCAGCCGTACACTTTGATGGCGCCGCTTCCTAAGTTGCGGAAGGGGTTGTCCGGGTCGGGGGAAAGAATCGGCTCGTCCCGCTTTACAAAGCCGGACAAGGGCGAATCGCTTTCGGCCACGCCGATGTGCAGCGGTTCAGGGTAGTTGCAGTGAGGCAGCAGCACCGACCCGCCGCTGTAGTACAGGCGGTACCGGCCGTTTGGCAGCCGCACCATGCAGGGATTGCGGACGCATTTTTCCGGCCCGACTTCCTCCCAGGGCTTGTCGACGGTGAGAATGTCCACCGGGTCGGACCATTCTTCCAGATCCTCGCTGACACGCGCCTGGATAATGTAGGCGACATTCTTGCCATAGGCGTCTTTCGGGAGGCCCTGGGCTTTCAAATCCCGCCAGATAACCTCGGAGGAGTACAAAATCCACCGCCCGCCGTCTTTGAACAGGCAGCCCGGGCCGACGTTTATCTGCCACCGCTTGCAATAGGCCCAGGAAATCCCGTCTTCCGAGGTAAGATGGTACAGGTACGGGATGTAGTCGTCGAAAAAGCCGTGGTAGAACATGTGCCACCGGTTGTCAAACTCGCCGGGCAGCAAGATTTGCGGGTCGCCGATGGCGTAGCGCTCCTTCTCCCCGTGGAAAAAGCCGACGAGGGGGTTTTGGGGGCAGTCTGCCCATCGGTTGGGTTGTAAATCGGGAAAACGCATCGCGCACCTCCAAATTTTGGGCAGAAACGCCCGTTGGCCGTCCTCCTGCCGGCGGAATCCGCTAATCCGCCGTGCCGGGGAAAAGGAAAATCTTGAAATCCGCCGGATTCGGCATGCAAACCGCCCTATTGGGCGGATAAATCGCCTAATATTGGCGGCGGTTTGCCCGGAATCCAGGTAATTTGCAGGCGCACGCAAAGAACAGGCTTCCGCGCTGCGCGCTTTTCCGCCCAATCCCGGCAAAAGCCGGCGCGCCACGGCTATCTTATCACACCCGCCGGAAAAACACAAGCACCGGGCCGATTGGCCCGGTGCTCTTTTTCTGCTTACAGGTCGTTCCGCATCACGTCGGCGTAGGTTTCCGCCTTGACGACGACCCGGTCGGTCCCGTCCTTGATCATGACGATGGCCGGCCGCGGAATCCGGTTGTAGTTGGAGGACATGGAGTAGTTGTAGGCGCCGGTGGTCATGACGGCCACGATGTCGCCTCTCTGGCAGGGCTGCAGCTTCGTGTGCTCCTGAATCAGGTCGCCGCTTTCGCAGCAGCGGCCGGCGATGGTGACCACCTGATCCGCCGGCAAATTGGCCTTATTGGCGACCACCGCCGTGTACTTGGACTGGTACAGCGCATAGCGGGGGTTGTCCGTCATGCCGCCGTCGACAATGACGAAGGTGCGGATGCCGGGGATGTGCTTGACGCTGCCGACGGTATAGAGGGTGATGCCCGCGTTGCCCACAATGGAGCGGCCCGGCTCAATAACGATATACGGCAGGGGGAAGGAAAGCTTCGCCGCCACTTCCTTCATGGCGCCGGCAATTCTCCGCATGTACTCGCCGTAGGGCAGCACCACGTCGCTCTCTACATAGCGGCTGCCAAAGCCGCCGCCCATGTTGAGTTCCGTCAGCGTCAGGCCCGTTTCGTCCCGCACCTGGGCCAAAAAGCCGATCATAAGCTCCGCCGTATGGGCAAAGGGCGCTTCGTCAAAAATCTGGGAGCCGATGTGGCAGTGCATACCTTTTAGCGCGATATTGGGCATGGCCGCCGCCTTTTTGGCCGCCTGCAGCGCCTCGCCTGTTTCCAGGGTGAAACCGAATTTCGAGTCGTTCTGCCCCGTCATGATGAAGCTGTGGGTGTGGGCGTCAACGCCGGGCGTTATGCGCAGGTAGATGTTGGCGGTGACGTTCCTCGCTTTCGCCATGGCGGAAAGGGCTTCCAGCTCTTCCCCGTTGTCCACGATGATGCGGCCGACGCCGTAGTCCAGCGCCATGGCCAGCTCGTCCTCGGTTTTGAAGTTGCCGTGGAAGTAGAGCCGTTCGGGCGGGAACCCCGCCTGGATGGCCGTGTACAGCTCGCCGCCGGACACCACGTCCGCCCCGCAGCCTTCCTCTTTAACGATTTCGTAGATGGCTTTGAAAGCGCAGGCCTTGCTGGCGAAAGCGACCATGCCGCCGTTTTCGTAGTTTTCGTCGATGGATTTTTTATAGTCACGCAGCGCGCCGCGGATACTGGCCTCGTCCATGACATACAGGGGCGTGCCGTATTTTTCAGCCAGGTACACCGTGTCCACGCCGCCGATAGTCAGATGCCCTTTTTCGTTTACGCTTAAACTGTCCGATACAAACATCCGGTTTCCTCCGTTCTCAGGGGTCCAGGCCCTATGAGCGCTTTCTCATTATTATACAGTTCTCCCGTATTTTTCGCAATACGGAAAGGTATTAAAATAAATAATTTGTATAATTATACCCTCCCCGGCCCTTTGCCGGGGGCCTTACTTATGTAACACGACAAAAAGGCGGCAAGCGCTTACAGTTGCTTGCCGCCTTTTGCGGTATTTTCGCGGTTTTTCAGATTTTCGCGGCCAGTTTCGCCGCTTTCAACGTGTTATCCAGCAGCATGGCCCGGGTCATGGGGCCGACGCCGCCGGGGGCGGGCGTTATGTAGGAAGCGATTTTCTCCACGGCGGCGAAGTCCACGTCGCCGGTGAGCTTGCCCTCGTCGTTGACATTCATGCCCACGTCGATGACCACCGCCCCGGGCTTGACCATGTCCGCCGTAATGAAGTTGACTTTGCCCACGGCGCAGACCAGGATGTCCGCCCGGCGGGTAATCTCCGCCAGGTTCACCGTCTTCGAGTGGCACATGGTCACCGTGCCGTTGGCGTGAAGCAGCAGCATGGCCTGAGGCTTGCCCACGATATTCGAGCGGCCCACCACCACGCACTCCCGCCCTTCCACGGGGATGCTGTAGGCTTCCAGCAGCTTCATGACCCCCGCCGGCGTGCAGGGGGCGAAAGTGTACTTGCCCTGCATGACGCGGCCGACATTTTCGGGGTGGAAAGCGTCCACGTCCTTATCCGGCGAAATGGCCGTGATGACGCGGGCGGCGGACAGCCCCTTGGGCAGCGGCAGCTGCACCAGAATGCCGTGCACCGAGGGGTCGGCGTTGAGTTTCGCGATTAAACCTAACAGTTCCGCCTCGGACGTGGTCGCCGGGAGGGCGTATTTGATGCTTTTGATGCCGCACTCGGCGCAGTCTTTTTCCTTGTTGTTCACGTAGAAGCAGGAAGCCGGGTCGTCCCCTACTAAAATGACTGCCAGGCAGGGGTGCACCCCCTGCTCCTTCAGCCGGGCGACCTCCTCTTTGATCTGCTGCCGCAGGCGGGCCGCCAGCGCTTTTCCGTCAATGATTACTGCCATGCAAAAACTCCTTACGCGTTGTCGATATCGGTTCCGCTTTTTTCCTCCGGTTTATCGGCTTCAGCCGTTTCCGCCTTCTGCCCCGCGTCTTCGCTAACCGCTTCTTCCGAAGGCTCTTCCGAAACCGTTTCAGCCGTCTCCGTCACGGACTCAGCCTCTTTTTTAGCGGAGCCGGACATGAACTTGGCGGCTTCCTCAGCGGAAAGAAGCTCAATCGGCTCCTCTGCGGTGGAGAAGAGGAAGCGGTAGGCCAGAATGCCCAGCGCCACCAGCGCGGACAGGAACCCCACCAGCTGGGACGTTTTCAGCCCCGAATCAAACAGGTACAAAATGTCCTGCTGGTCGCGGATGCCTTCCAGAAGGCCGCGGCCGATGCCGTACCACGCCACGTAGCTCCAGAAAATCTGGCCGTAGAACCGGCGGCGCTTGGCCATAAAGTGGAACAGGACAAACCCAAGGCCGCACCAGAGGAATTCATAGAAAAACAGCGGGTGCACGGCGCCTGACGTTTTGCCCACGATCACCATGCCCCAGGGCAGGTTCGTCTGGACGCCGAAGACTTCGCCGTTGACGAAGTTGCCCCAGCGGCCGATAGCCTGTCCGATGAGAAGGCCCAGGGCGCCCAGGTCAAACATGTTCATGGTGTTGATTTTTCTGACTTTGGTGAAAACCAGCGCCGCCAGCACGGCGAAAAGAATCGCGCCGTAGATGGCAATGCCGCCTTCCCAGATATACAAAGCCCGGATGGGGTCGTTCTTATACTGGTCCCACGCGAAAACCACGTAATACAGACGGGCGCCGATAATGGAAACCGGCGTAGCCACCAAAAGCATGTCAATCAGGCTGTCCTGATGGATGCCGAACCTGGGGCAGCGCTTCAGTCCGTACCAGACGGCCAGCCCGAACCCGATAGCGACAATCAGGCCGTACCAGCGGATGGCAAAATTCCCGATAGAGATAAGCTCCGGGTTGATGTTCAGGTCAATCCCCAATCCGGGAAATTGGATGTGCTTCATAGAGCGGCTTCCTCCCTAAGTTCATTTGTACCAAGTCTTTGTAATTATAACACACTTCCGGGCAAAAGTTAACCATCTTTTCCCTGCCAGACGCCTTAAAGGGTGATTTCCGCATGGCGCGCCGCGTGGCAGCCCATGTTCACCGCCACGGGCAGGCCCGCAATATGCGTCGGGTACGTTTCAATGGCCGCGCCCAGCGCCGTCGCATACCCGCCCATGCCCTGGGGGCCGACGCCCGTGCGGTTAAGGCGTTTGAGCAGTTCTTCCTCCATTTCGGCGTAGAAAGGGTGGGGGTGCCGTTTGTCCAGAGGCCTTGTCAGCGCCCGCTTGGCTATCAGGGCGGCCATCTCCATCGTCCCGCCGATGCCCACACCCACGGTCACCGGCGGGCAGGGGTTGCCGCCGGCGGTTTTGACCGTTTCCACGACGAAGTCAATAATATCCTCTTTCGTTGCCGCGGGGGTGAACATTCTGACCGCGCTCATGTTCTCGCTGCCAAAGCCCTTGGGCACCGCCAGAATGCGCACCCTGTTCCCTTCGACGATGCGCAGATGGAGTATGGCCGGCGTGTTGTCGTTGGTGTTTTCCCGAAGCAGCGGGTCTTTGACGACGGATTTGCGCAGATACCCTTCCTCATACGCTCTGGCAACGCCCCGGTTGACCGCCGTTTCCAGAAGGTCGCCCGTTAAGTGCACTTCCTGACCCAAATCGATAAACACCACGGCCATGCCCGTATCCTGGCAGACGGGTAAGCCCGTTTCCTCGGCCGCAGCAAAGTTTTCGCAAAGCTGGGACAAAAGCACCTTCGCTCTGGGGTGTTCTTCCTTCCCGTGCGCATCCTGCAAGGCCCGCTTTACGTCTTCCGGCAGGTACCTGTTGGCTTTTATAAAGAGATCCCGCACGGCGTTTTCGATTTCTTTCGTGTCAATAACCCGCATATTCTTCCCGCTTTCGTAAGATTTTCTCGACATGATTCGTGAAATTTTGAACGGGGGCTGTGTTATGATAATCCTGACCACGGCGGACACCCCTCCGAAGCCCCTTCGTCCGCCGATATTCCAGTCCCCAACCCGATTTGGGTGCGCAAGGCCCTGCCAGGTGTGCGCACCCGCTTTTTTTGCCTTTTCGGGGCGCAATAAGAAAGGCGCGTTTATCCAAACGCGCCTTTTTTCCGTTTTAATAGCCTTGCTTGGTGCGCAAGCGGCGCGGCACACCGCCCTTTTTGTCGCCCAGGGTTTTCAGGCCGGACATTTTGCTTTCGCTTTCCTGCATAAACGCCTTTAACTTTTCTTCAAACGAGTCGTTGGGCACGGCGGGCTTTTTCTTTGCGCCCGTAAACACAGGCTCGCGGCGGGAAAGCTTCGCATTGGCCGAAGCGGCGGGCTGATCTTCCTGCGGCAACGCTTTCTTAATCGAAAGGTTGAGCCGGCCCGCTTCGTCGATGCTGATAATTTTGACTTTCACGATCTGGCCTTCCGTCAGAAAATCCTTGACGTCGGTGACGTACGTATTGGCGATCTCCGAAATGTGAACCAGACCGGACTTCCCCTCCGGCAGCGCGACGAACGCTCCAAACTTCGTAATACCGGTAACTTTCCCCTCAAGAACAGTTCCTGGCGTAAAATCCATACTCTGCTGCTTTCTCCTTCGTATTTTTCACGGATGAACTTGGTTTATATAAATCGGCCTGGGCCGAAGAGCGCCTAACGCCCGTTGGCGTCGATATACACGCGTTCGCCCGGCAGAACATAGCCGAGCTTCTCTCTTGCCACTTGTATAATATATTCATAATCCAGCTCACTGGCCACTTCGTCCCTGAGCTGCTGGGTTTTCTGCTGTTCCAACGCCTGCTGCTGTTTCAGCTCGGCGTTTAATGCTCTTGCTTTCTGCAGCTGAGTCTGGAGCGAAACATACGTGCCCACAATATATAACGCCAGAACCACCAGGATGATCTTGATTACCAGCCTGGGCCTTCTTCTGGGAGCTGCCGCCTTTTTTGCCATATTTGTTCCCTTCCGATTCGTTTTTGCGCCCGCGACTTCCGCTTCCGCGCTTTCTTCTGACACCGTTTCACATACAGCTTCTGCCTGAGCGGCGAAAGCAGTCTGGCCAGCCCGGCGCCCATGGTAAACCGAACCAGCATCAGCCCGCAGGCCATGCCGAACAGCAGGTAGCCCCGCGGGCCGCCCCCGTTCAAAAAGAGGAGAAACAGAAACGCGCCGGGCAGCAAAACGGCCCAAAACAGAATGTCAAATACCAGCCGCCGCCACTTCGACCCCATAAAGGCAAACAGGCCGCAGACTTCATACCAAAGCCCCGCGACCCCGCCAAAGGCAATCGACGCGGCGAAATGCACAAGC
>JAKPBM010000383.1 GCA_029778935.1 Bacillota bacterium
GCCGACTCGATCAGGTGATGGTCGAGCTTGGCCAGGATGCTGTGCAGCGGCAGGATCATGTACGGAAGATAGTTGTATACCATGCCGAGGATCACCGCGCCCGGCGTGCGGATGAGCCGGAAAGGCCCCAAGCCGAGGGCGCCGAAGAAGCGGTTAATCATCCCCGTGTCTTCCAGCATGGCCACCCAGGCGATGGTGCGGAGCAGAAAGCTCATGCACATGGGCAGCATAATCAGCATGACCAGCATGCGCTGCTGGGTAGGCGAGGCTTTGGAAATGGCATAGGCCACAGGATAGCCGATAAACAGGCAGATGACCGTCGCCACCATGGCGAGCCAGATGGAATCGCCGAAGGTTTGCAGATGGTCGTTCATGCGGCCCAGGTTGCCAAGCGTAAACTGGCCGGTGGTGGGGTCAGTAAAGGCGAAAAACACAACGACGGCCAGCGGCACGATAATAAACAGAGCCATCCAGACGACGTACGGTGCGGCGAGGAACTGAGCCTTTGCGTTACGCATTTCAGACCTCCCGTTCCGCCGCTTCATCGGCTTCCGCGGATTCGGACAGGTCCATGTCCTCCCCGTATTCCCGGCTGAAGCTGCTGTAGTCGCCCACGGTACCGGAATATTCGCTCTTTTTCATCACGTGGATGTCTTCCGGCTTGATGACGATGCCGACTTCCGTGCCCGCTTCCTGGTAGTCGGTGGAATGGATCAGCCATTTGAACCCGCCGACGTCGATGATAAACTCGTAGTGTACCCCCTTGAAGGTGACGGAGTCAACCCAGCCGCGGATATGGCCCTCCTCGTAGGGGATGATATCGATGTCTTCCGGGCGGAGAACCACGTCCACCGGCTCGTTCTTGGCAAAGCCCTTATCGACACAGGGGAAGCGCATGTTGCAGAACTCCACGAGATAGTCGTCGATCATCACGCCGTCGATGATGTTGGACTCACCGATAAAGTCGGCCACGAAAGCGTTTACCGGCTCGTTGTAAATGTCCTCGGGCGTGCCGATCTGCTGTATAACGCCCTTATCCATGACGACGACAGTGTCGCTCATGGTGAGGGCTTCTTCCTGATCGTGGGTTACATATATAAAGGTTATCTCCAACTGCTTCTGGATGCGCATCAGCTCCTGCTGCATATCCTTGCGCAGGCGAAGGTCCAAAGCCCCCAGAGGCTCATCCAGCAAGAGCACTTTCGGGCGGCAAACCAAAGCTCTGGCAATGGCAACGCGCTGCTGCTGCCCGCCGGAGAGCGTGTTGATGGTGCGGCGCTCAAAACCGGACAGGTTCACCAAAGACAGCATTTCGAGAACGCGCTTTTTAATTTCGGATTCCGGCAGTTTGGCGATCCGAAGCCCGAAAGCTACGTTCTCGTATACGTTCAGGTGCGGGAATAAAGCATACTTCTGAAAAACGGTGTTGACTTTCCGTTTATAGGCGGGAAGGTCGTTGATCCTTTGCCCGTCAAAAAAAAGATCACCAGAGGTAGGAGTTTCAAACCCACCGATGATCCTAAGCGTCGTGGTTTTGCCGCAGCCCGAAGGCCCAAGCAGTGTTACAAACTCTTTGTCCCGTACGCTCAAATTGATCGACCTTAACACCTCTTCACCGTCATACACCATGACGATGTTCGAAAGGCGTATAAGCTCTTTTTCCATGTATCATCCCCCTTTTCACGCAAGAATTATAATATAACCTGACGACGAAAATGTCAAGAAAAATCTTAAATTTCCGCCCATGCCAAGAAAAATCATGATTTTATACAAGAAATGCCAGGGATATTCCGGTATGCTCTTGATTTCTCACAAATCCTTGATTATCCTCCCATTTTCACCCGTTCAAAAATCTGAAAAAAACACACCTCGTTCTTCTTTGGGTACTACAAAGACCCGCCCTTTGAGATAAGAAAGGCTCTTTCCGTCGGAAAGGTTGGAAAAGTCCAGCTTGTAGGCCCAGAGGGCCTGTCCGATAAAACCCTTTTCCTTTTTGCCGTACTTGGCGTCGCCCACCAGCGGCCATCCGGCGAAGGCCATCTGGGCGCGGATTTGATGCGTGCGGCCGGTAATAAGGCGGCATTCAACCAAGGCCCTGTCTCCCAGCTGCTTTAGCACTTTATACTCGGTTTCCGCCGGTTTTGCGCCTTTCCGCGGATAGGGGAACACGGCGACTTCCTTTGTCTTTTCGTTTTTCAAAAGGAAATGGCGCAAAACGCCTTCAGGCGGGTTCGGTTTGCCCTGTACCAGACAGAGATAGTATTTGTCCACTTGCCTTGATTTAATGATTTCATTCATGTCGCGAAGGGTCTGGGCATTTTTGGCGGCGATGACCAGCCCGCCGGTGTTGCGGTCGATGCGGTTACAAAGGGCGGGGGCGAAGCTGTTTTCCTTGTCCGGGTCCCATTCGCCTTTATTATATAGGTAGGCTTGTATGCGGGCGATGAGCGTGTCGGGATGGCCGCTTTCGTCCATATGCACCACAAGGCCGGGCTTTTTGTTGACGATAAGGAGGTTTTCGTCTTCGTAGATAATGCCTTCCAGCTTCGGCGCCACGAAGCGGTGGGCCTTTTTCTCCTCCACCGGGGTAAATAGGTCGTCGGGCAGATAAAAGGTGAGCACATCGCCCGCTTCCAGGCGGTCGCTTCCTTCCAGACGGGCGTTGTTGCGCTTGATTTTTTTGGTGCGCAGGGCCTTGGCAATGAGGGACAAAGGCCAGTGGGGGAAGGCGCGGGCAAGGAATCTATCGGCCCGGCGCCCGGCGTCGTTTTCGCCGATGATAAGCTGGTACATGGCAGGTCCTCCTTTGGGAAAAGAGCGCGGGCCGGACAGCCGACCCGCGCGGAAACTTCAATGCGCTGATAGTATAGCACACACAAAAGCAAGCCGCAATAGGAGGTACTCGATGCGTTTAGGCGAAGAAGCTACCCTGGAACGCTGCCGGCGCATAGTCAAGCTTTTCCGGATAAGAACATAGGCTTTGCCGGCTGGCTCATATGCTTCTCCGTATGAGAACGCTTGACAAAGTATAGGGACTTATAGCATATAGACAATAGAAAGGGGGGTGAGTAATGATTGCTTATTTAAAATGCCTCTATAAGTAGTATGGTACGGGGCAGCCAGGGCAATTCAAAGCGTAAGTCTGCAAGGTGCGTGAGGTGGGAAGCGTATGAGCGACAATATTGTGAAGAAAAGACGGCGGTTACTTACATGGTGCATTGC
>JAKPBM010000386.1 GCA_029778935.1 Bacillota bacterium
CACAGCCATCCGCGCAGGATTAACAGCGGACGGTCTGGCGGAGCTGGAGCTTTGCTACGCGCCGCCGTATTCTTCCGCCAAGGACCCGGTGAACATGGCGGGATTCATAATGCAAAACGTGCTGCAGGGGCTGGTCGACCAGTTCCACTGGCACGAGGTGGCGGACGTTTTACAAGACCCCGGCGCCTTTGTGCTGGACGTACGCACCCCGGGCGAATACAAGCGCGGGCATTTTCCAAATTCCCTGCTGATTCCCGTGGACTCCCTGAGAGAGCGCATCGGGGAGCTGGAGCCTTACCGGGAGAAGACCATCTACGTCAACTGCCAGAGCGGGCTAAGAAGCTATGTGGCCTGCCGGATGCTCGCCCAGCGGGGCTTCCGGTGCAAAAACCTTGCCGGCGGGTACCGGCTGTACAAGACGGTGATGGACGATCTGGAAAAAAGCGAAGGCTAGGCCGGGGCTTTCAAGGTTAGCCGCTCAGGGGAACGGCTTGCGGCCGGGCGGCAGCGGCCGCCGGCTTCCAGCCATTGTATGATTTTGCCATTATAGCGGTTCAGACAGCGACGGTTGCTTCCAGTGTAAAGCATAAGAAGCGTGCATCCGGGTTCCCCGCCTATCCTAAAGGCGGATTGTGCCTGTAAAGCAATCCGCTTTACAGTTTGCGAACGCCAAATTTTCCGGAAGACGCATCCTTCGTAAACGGAAACGCTTGCTTCAGGTAAGAAAATGTCCCGCCAAAGGGGTAAACTTGCCCCAAACACGAGGGAACCTCTGGCTGGATAAACTATCCCATCCATAGGTGTAGCCCCTTATCCGGAAAGACGCAAAGGTCTCATTGACTCCCATTGACTGGAAAAGGCCAAAGGCCTTGCTTGGGAAACCTGTCCCTGCTCACAGCCCCCTTGGCTGAAAAATCGCCCCCTTTAGGCCCGTTTGACCAATTAGTCCTAAGTGAACCTTGCCCTCATCCCTAGCAAGAGCGCCCCGCCCGCAGCATAATGCCTGCTCGCAGCAGAACGCCCGCCCGCAACAGAACGCCCGCCCACAGCATAACATCAACCCGAATCGAAACGTCCACCCGCTGCAAAAAAAGCGTTCCGTTACCAACGGAACGCTTTTTTATGTTTTGCTACGAATGCGCCAGAAATTCCTCGTACTCCTGGCCCGCCTTTTCCTGTTCCACAAGGCACAGCGTATGCAGTTCGTCTATATTGGCAAGCAGAATATCCACCACGCGGCCGTCCAGCGAGCCGTTTTCCACCATATTCCGCATCACGGCGATTACGTCTTCTTTCGGCATGGGCTTGCGGTACGGCCTGGTTTCCGATACGGCCGTAAACACGTCTGCCGCCGCCATGACCCGCGCCCCCAGAGGGATCTGGTCCCCGGCCAGATGGAAGGGGTAGCCTTTGCCGTTGAGTTTTTCATGGTGGTAGGAGGCCCATTCGTTGATGGTGCGCAGCTCGGCGATAGGCTCCAACAAGCGGTATGTATAGTAGGTATGGGCGCGGATTTCGTTGTATTCATCGATAGTGAGTTTGGAAGGTTTTTCCAGCACCTCGTCGGAGATGGCCAGCTTGCCCAAATCGTGCAAATACCCCGCCACCAGCATCATGCGGCACTCCACCGCGGAAAAGCCCACCAGCTGCGCCAGCCGCTCGGCGATTTTGGCGACCCCCGCCGAGTGCCGGGCCGTAAACTTGCTCCGAAAGTCGATGATGTGGGAGAAAATCTTGGAAAGCTCCACCAAGTCTTCGATGTCCATCAGATAATAGTCCCGCATGAGGTTTTGGCGGTACTCCTGCCCCGGCAGGCGGTTGGTGATGTCCAGCCAGAAGTCCTCTTTGCGGCCCGCGTCGGCCACCAGATCCACCAGCTCGGGCATAAACATTGTGCCCTTCTGCTCGTTTAAAAAGGCCAGAATGTCCGGCACCTGGGAGAGGATGTTTTTGGTGGGCTTGAGCTTGATGCAGATGCGGTCGGCCAGGTGGATGAGATGGCTGCCCACTTCGATGGGGCAGCCTTTGTCCTTGGCCCCGGCCCCGTTGTTCCAGTAGGTGTGGTGGTAGCGGACGAGCGAAGCAACTCTTCTTAGCGGCGGGAAGCTCTCCAGCAATTTGGCGCCGCGCACCGCGTGGGTATGCATATTGAATGCCGTCCCCTCAATGAGTTCGAAGCGTTCCCGCATGGACAATGCGCCGATGTCGTGCACCAAAGCGGCCATGTAGATGTCTTTCTGATCGGCCAGGGGCAGCCCCGCCTCCCGGGCAAGCCGTAAGGACAGGTCCGCCACCTGCTGGTGGTGCAGGGTGATTTCGGGCAAAGCCAAATCCTGCGCATTGGCCAGGCTCAACAGGATTTCGTACAGACTGATTTTCAACGACTGCATACATTTGCTCCCCAAAAGTAAAGGATTTATATTGAAAAAAGCGGTAAATTGTGCTAGAATTTTTGTCTGTCTTATCTTGCAGAAAGGAAGGAACGGGCTATGATCGTGCTGGAAGGGATTTGCAAAACCTTTCGCGTTTCCCGGCGGAAAGAAGGCTTCCAGGAAGCATTTAAGACGCTCTTTCGCCGGGAATACGAGGAAATCCGCGCCTTGCAGGACGTTTCCTTTACCGTGCAAAAGGGCGAAATGGTGGGCTATATCGGCCCCAACGGCCGGGGAAAAGCTGCACCATCAAAATCATGAGCGGCATTCTGACCCCCGACAGCGGCAAATGCCAGGTAAACGGCTTAACGCCTTGGGAACACCGGCGCAGACACGTCCAGTCCATCGGCGTGGTGTTCGGCCAGCGGTCGCAGCTTTGGTGGGACGTGCCCGTGGCCGATTCTTTCCTTCTGCTGCGGGACATATACCGGCTGGACAATGCAACCTACCGTCAGAGCCTGGAAGAACTCACCTCTTTGCTCCAGCTGGAAGAACTTCTCCAGACCCCCGCCAGGCAACTGAGCCTTGGCCAGCGCATGCGGTGCGAAATCGCCGCGTCGCTGCTGCACCGGCCGGAAATTCTGTTTCTGGACGAACCGACCATCGGGTTGGACGCCGTGTCCAAAATCGCTGTGCGGGAGTACATCAAGCGCATCAACAAGGAGCGGGGCACCACCGTCATCCTGACCACCCACGACATGCAGGACATCGAAGCCCTGACCGAGCGCATCATCTTCATCGGCAAGGGACGGATTTTACAAGACGGCAGCCTGTCCGACTTGAAAAAATACTGCTCCCCGTGGAAAACCCTTACGGTGGAGTATTCCGGCGGCGATTTGGCCTTCGACTCGGAAAACGCCTTTCTGCCGGGGCTGGCTTTGCAAAGCGCGGTGCCCGGCCGGGCGGTGTTTTCCGTGGACACCAAAACCCTCTCCGTTTCCCAGGCCGTCTCCGCCCTTTCCCAAAAGGTGGAAATTACCGATTTGACGGTCACCGGCGCGTCCGCCGAGGAGATGGTGGCGGCCCTTTACAAGGAGTACCAGGTATGAAAGCCTACGCCGCCTATTTCCGCATCCGGTTTACCGCCGGTCTGCAGTACCGAGCCGCGGCTTTGGCCGGGGTTGTGACCCAGTTTGCCTGGGGCTTTCTTTCGATTCTGCTGTTTGCCGCCTTTTACCGAACCGACCCGGCGTCGTTTCCCATGGGGTTTTCGCAGCTTGCAAGCTATCTTTGGCTGCGGCAGGCGTTTTTGGCCCTGTTTGCGTCCTGGATATTTGACGGAGAAATTTTCAGTTTGATCCAGTCCGGCTCTTTGGCGTATGAACTGGTGCGCCCGCTGGACGTGTACGCCTTCTGGTACGTGAAAAATCTGGCGCTTCGGCTTTCCCGGGCGGTGCTGCGCTCGTTTCCGATTCTGACCGTGGCCGCTTTGCTTCCCGCCCCCTACGGGCTTTCGCTGCCGGCGGGCTGGGACTCGTTCGGGCTGTTTTTAAGCTCGGCGGTGCTTTCATTTTTGCTTGTGACGGCCTACTGCATGCTGATTTACATCGCCACCGTGTACACCCTTTCGCCCCTGGGCGTCCGGATGGTGGCCGTCGCGGTGACGGATTTGCTGACCGGCGGCATAATTCCTTTGCCGTTCTTTCCGGACAATGTGCTTGCCGTTTTGCGTTTTACGCCCTTTGCCGCCATGCAGGACCTTCCCTTCCGCCTGTACAGCGGCCACGTGGCGGCAGGCGAAGCGGCCCCGGCTTTGGCGCTGCAGGCCTTCTGGCTTATGGCGCTGGTGGTCTTAGGCCGGGCGTGGCTGAACCGGGGCCTACGCAAAGCGACCATACAGGGCGGATAGGAGGTATACGTATGCGTTTGCTTGGAAAGTATATGCTCATTCTTCTGAAAAGCCAGATGCAGTACAAGACGTCCTTCTTTCTGACTGCGCTGGGGCAGTTTCTTTCGTCCTTTTCCGCGCTGCTTGGCATCGGTTTTCTGATGACGCGCTTTCGCACCGTAAGCTCTTTTTCGATGGAGGAAGTCCTTCTCTGCTACTCCGTGGTCACAATGGCCTTCGCCCTGGCGGAATGCTTCTTTCGGGGGTTTGACGCTGTCCCCGCCGTGCTCTCCCAGGGCGAGTTTGACCGGATTCTTGTGCGCCCGCGCAACGTCGTTTTCCAGGTGCTGGCGGCCAAGATGGAGTTCACCCGCGTCGGCAGGCTGCTGCAGGCCATTCTCGTACTCTGCTACGCCCTGCCCAAAAGCGGCATCCAATGGAACTGGGACAAAATCCTGACGCTCATGTTCATGATTGTCGGCGGCGTCGGCGTGTTTTCGGGGCTGTTTCTCCTGTTTGCCGGCCTCTGCTTTTTCACGGTGGAAGGCTTGGAGTTTATGAACGTGTTCACCGACGGCGGACGGGAGTTCGGCCAGTATCCGCTGGCCGTCTACGGCAAAGAGGTCTTAAAGTTTTTCACCTTCGTCGTGCCCCACGCCCTGTTCCAATACTACCCGCTGTTATATCTTACGGGCCGAAGCGACAGCAAACTGTACATGCTGCTGCCGCTTCTGGCCCTGTGGTTCTGGGTTCCGTGCCTTTGTGTCTGGAAAATCGGCTTACGCCGCTACCGTTCCACCGGCTCTTAGCCGATGAACTCCTTGCCGCCCATGTAGGGGCGCAGCGGCTCGGGGATGCGGATGCGGCCGTCCTCCTGCAGGTTGTTTTCCAGGAAGGCAATGAGCATTCTGGGCGGCGCCACGACGGTGTTGTTCAGCGTATGGGGGTAGTAGTTGCCCCGCTCTTTGCTGCGCACGCGGATCGCCAGGCGCCGGGCCTGGGCGTCGCCCAGGTTAGAGCAGCTGCCCACTTCGAAGTACTTTTTCTGCCGCGGGGACCAGGCCTCCACGTCGATGCTCTTGACCTTCAAATCCGCCAGATCGCCGGAGCAGCACTCCAGCGTGCGCACGGGGATGTCCAGGGAGCGGAAGAACTCCACCGTGTAGGAATAGAGCTTGTGGAACCAGTCCATGCTCTCCTCGGGCTTGCAGACGACAACCATTTCCTGCTTCTCAAACTGGTGGATGCGGTAGACGCCCCGCTCCTCGATGCCGTGGGCGCCTACTTCCTTGCGGAAGCAGGGGGAATAGCTTGTCAGCGCCTGGGGAAGCTCGTCCTCGTCGATGAGCTGGTTGATAAACTTGCCGATCATGGAATGCTCGCTGGTGCCGATGAGGTACAAATCTTCCCCTTCGATTTTGTACATCATGTTTTCCATCTCAGCAAAGCTCATGACGCCCGTAACGACTTCGCTGCGGATCATAAAGGGCGGGATGTAGTAGGTAAAGCCCTTGTCGATCATGAAGTCTCTGGCGTAGGACAAAATGGCGGAATGCAGCCTGGCCACGTCGCCCTTCAGGTAGTAAAAGCCGTTGCCGCTGGTCCTTCTGGCGCTGTCCAAATCGATGCCGTTTAAGCGCTCCATAATCTCCACGTGGTACGGCACGGGGAAGGGCTTTTCAGAAGCCTCGCCGTAGCGGGCCACTTCGACGTTTTCGCTGTCGTCTTTGCCGATGGGCACGGTGTCGTCAATGATGTTGGGGATCTGCATCATGAGCGCCCGCAGCTCTTCGGAAAGGGGGCCTTCCTGGGCTTCCAGGAACGCCAGCTCCTCGGCCAGGGCGTTCACCTTCTGTTTGGCCTCTTCGGCTTCCGCCTTCAGCCCTTTGGCGTACAGGCCGCCGATTTCCTTGCTGATTTTGTTGCGCATGCCTCTGAGTTCGTCGCAGCGGCTTTTTACTTCGCGGAAGCGGCGGTCCAGCTCGATAATCTGGTCCACCAGGGGGAGCTTATGCTCCTGGAATTTTTTGCGCAAGTTTTCCCTTACTTTTTCCGGCTCTTCCCGGAACAAACGAATATCTAACATACGGTAACCTGCCTTTTGCCAGATATGGCGAGTTTTTTAGTAAAGTTTTCCAACAAAAAAAATCCCTCGCCCCTCCCATCTTTGGGACGAAAGAATTTTCCGCGTTGCCACCCAAATTGCCAAAAAATTGGCCACTCGTTTGCGCGTTAAGGGGCGCTCCCCTTGGCTTTCACCAACGGCCACAGGGGTGGACCGACGCCGTCCCCGTCCGGCTTGCACCGACCGCCGGCTCTCTAGGCGGAGATGATAGCGTCCTTGCCCCCGTGATTGCCCAATCTATATTCAGTCTACAATATACTATCTTTTCAACCCCCTGTCAAGGGGGAGGAAAAAAGAATCTATCTAAAATATATCGGTTTTATCGGTTTTCCCGGCGGAGCCGGCTCCTTTGTATTTTGTGCATAATCCTGGCAAAATTTGCACCCCAATTTTTTTTGAGCAGAGGGGTTGCAAAATCGGGGACAATATGCTATAATGCTAGTGTCGAAACGATGTGCGCCAGTAGCTCAGTTGGATAGAGTGTTTGGCTACGAACCAAAAGGTCAGGGGTTCGAATCCCTTCTGGCGTACCAGCAAAGAGCACACTTTTGCCAAACCGGCAATGGTGTGCTCTTTGCCTTATATGGCAAAATGCGCAGCATCGCGCCGGCGGCGGACTTCTGTTTCCGTTGTCTGCGTCAAAAATACATAGGCAAGGAGAGGTTCGCCCATGCTTATCCTGGCGGAAGCTGTTTCCCAGACACCCGTAAACGCAGACGGCAGACTCCTGCATATCGCCCGCCGGCTGGACCCGCAAAGTGAAAAATACCAGGCCATAAACCGGATTTTGGCGAAGGAGCCTGTGGCCCGCTGGCTCCGCCTGCACGAACATTTCGCCCGCTTTTTGCAAACGGACAAGCCCCTGGTCATCGTGACCGACTGGTCCGACCCAAGGGAAGTCACCGGGCTGCGGCTCGAAACGCCGGAAGGCACCGTCGACTACCCCGATTTGAGCTTTCTCGCTTTGCATACGGACTGGGAGGACTTGTCCCGCTCGGGGATTGAGTACATTTTCTCCCACGAGCTGTCCCACGTGTGGCTTTTATGGCTCGGCTTTCCGCCGGAATGCTCCCAATCCAACCGGTTTCACACCTGCACGGCGATTACGGATTCGTATCTCGCCTTTTTCGAGGGCTTTGCGGAGCATTTTGAGATTATCTCCACCCCCAGAACGCCGGACGAACTGCACGATGACGGCTACGACGTGAACGCCTGGCTCTGCTACCGGGACGAAGCCCTTCGGTATCACGCCGTTTTGAACAACCGCTTTCTGTACCTGACGGCGGAGCCGGAGGAAGCAAACGCCGGCGACTACGCCGCGCTCCACGCCCTGCACAACACGTCCTCGGCTTTCCTGCCGGAAAAGCTCAAAAACGGCCGGCAGGCCGTCGCCAGCGAAGGGCTGATTGCCTCCTTTTTCTACCGCTTTGTGACCCACGAAAAAATCCGGTCTTCCGGCGATAGCGCCGCCCTGTCCGCCCGTTTTGCCAGCGGCGAGCCTGTCGGCGCGGAAGACCTTGTGTACTTAAAAATCCTCTCCGCCATGTCCCAACTGGACTTTGCCAAAGACCCCCTGCTCACGGAATTTGTCGAGCAGTACATTTCCTGTTTTCCGGACGAGCGGGAAGCCGTCATCGACGTGTTCGGGCTGGTAACGCACTTTGTGACCGTCAGCGCCGAAGCACAAAAGGTTTTCGGCGGCCTGTACACGGCCGGCCGCATCGGCGACATCGAACGGCTCAAAGCCGAGCTTGACAAAGCGGAAACCTTTAAAAAACAGATGAAAGCCGGCATTCTGTCCGGCGAAAGGGCGCTAAACGAGGCGGTCGCCCCTTCCCTTTGGCTGACGGCCGACAGGGAGATTCTGCCCGTTCCCTGGGAGACAGCCAGCCGGGAAAAGCTCAAAATCGATGTAAACGCCGCCACGGCCGTGGACTTTCTGGCCTTGGACGGCGTAACGCCGGAAAATGCGCGCAAACTGGTCGCCGTCCGGGAGGAACGGGGCGGATTTTTGAGCCTGCAAGAGTTTGCGCAGGCAAAGGAAGAGATTTGCAAGCAAGCCGGTTAGCCGGCCCGCCGGAAAAGCGGAAATTGAGGGATTTCCAGGCATCGGCATGGCAGGCTTTGAAAAGCAGCATGGCAGGCTTTCGTACATAGCGGCGCGGCAGGATTCTGGGAAAAGCGGCGCGGCAAGACTCTTATCCGCTTCTCAGCAGATTCATATTTCCCCCTCCGCCGCCGCTAACCCGGCTCATATCGGCCTTGCTTTCCCTTGTGCTGCTCTTAAACCGGCTCATTTTAACCTTATTTTCCCTTCATTGCTTTTTCCAGTGGCGCATCTTCCCCATCGCCGCCCTTTCCGCTGGCTCATCTCCCCCTACCGCTGTACTCCCCGCAAGCTTTGAACGGTACGGAAGGGTTACACCGCGCCGCCGCCCCTCGTCCTTACCGCGCCGTCTTCGGAAAAACGGGAATATCTGACACTTTTCACCGCAGACCGCAGAGAAAACAGTTAACTCAAAAACCTCTCCCGTTTGTAAAACCCGAAAATCCCCTCCCGGCCTGTTTCCGCTTACGCAGATATAAACAACAGCGGGCGTCGCCCTAACCGCATATCTCCACCAATATAGCCCCAAACAAAAAGTCCCTTACAAAACGTAAGGGACTTTTTTCTTTGCTTTTTTACTTCTTCGTCCGGACAAACTCGCCGATTTTCTTGTCCATGTTCGCGATGTGATTGGTCAGCCAGCCCAGCACCATGGAGTTCGCGTTGACGATGACCAGAAAGTTGCTGCCCGACTGCCGGTACTCGTCTTTGAGCTTGGCCAGCTCCTTGACAAAGGAGGCGTGGGCCGTCTTCTGCTCCAGCAGGCCCGGGTATCCGATGCTCTGCATGTACGCTTCCTCGTCGGCGAAATGCTTTTTCGTGTACTCGTCCAGAAACTCCAGCAGCTCGCCGATGTAGCTTGCCGCCTGGCGGTTTTTGCCCGCCTCAAAGAGCTTCTCCGCCTTGTCAAACCAGGTCTTGTGCTGTTCGTCAATGGCCGCAACGCCTACCGATAAGTTACTCGTCCAGGGCATACCTATATCCTCCGTATCCGTTTCTCAAAAATAGTATACGACAGTTTCCAAAGGTTGTCAACGCAGGACCCGCCGGGCCCGCCAAACCTTGCGCGCTTTTCCGCAGACCGCGCGGGCATTATCCGCCCGCGCCGGTACGCCCGTTTCCAGGCCCCGTCATTTCCCCAAGGGGGCTGTTTCCACCGCGAACCCCGCCTGCAAAAGCGCCGAAAGGGCCTTTGCAAAGTGCTCTTCTTTAGTAAAAATATAGTCCGTCTGGTACGTGGACACGGCGAAAATGGGCACGCCGGCCTTTGCCAGCACGGAAGCGATATTCGCCAGCACGCCCACCAGCGAAAAATCCAGCACCCCGTCGATGCGGAACCCCCGCCAGCCGTCGCTTCGCTCCCGCACTGTTTCGGGCGGAAGGGTTTCCGCTTCGGCGCTGGGCAGCACAAGGGACGTTTCCCTGTCGGTTTTGGCAAAAAAGGTAAAATCGCTATGCAAGTTTATCCCGTTTCCGTCCGCCAGCAGACAGACAGAAAACGGCATCTTCAGTACGGACAGGCGCATACGCTCCTCCTACGGTTCCAGATTGACGACCACCACTTTCGGCCGGCTCATGGCTTCGATGCTGTACCGGATGCCCTGGGTGCCCATGCCGGAGGATTTGACTCCCAAAAACGGGAAATGATCCGGCCCCCGCTCGGTCTTGTTGTTGATATGTACGGTGCCCACTTCCAGCCGCTCGGCAATGGAGAAGGCCAGGTCGATGTTCTTCGTAAACACCGCCGCCTGCAGGCCGTATTCCGACCGGTTGGCAATTTCGATGCCCTCCTCCGCGTCTTGAATGCGGATGACGGGCAGCACGGGGCCGAAGGGCTCCTCCCAGGCCAGGCGCATGTCGGTGGTCACAAAATCAAACAGGGTGGGCCAGAGCAGGTTTCCCTCCCGCCTGTTGCCGCAGACGAGTTTGGCTCCTTTGGCAAGGGCGTCGTCGATGAGCTCCTGCACGTAGTCGGCTGCCTGGTCGGAAATCAGCGGCGTAATCTGCACCTTTTCGTGGGGCATGCCCGTTTTCAAAGCCAGCACCCGCTCTTTGAGCTTTTCCACCAGCGCGTCGGCCACGCTTTCCACCACCAGCACCCGCTTTACCGCCGTGCACCGCTGGCCGGAATAGCTGTAAGCGCCGGAGACGATGTCCTTGGCCGCGTCGTCCAAATCGGCGTCCTCCAGCACAATCGCCGCGTCCTTCCCGCCCAGCTCCAATAGCAGCGGCACCATGCCTACCTGCCGGGCGATGCGCTTGCCGACGGCGGTGCTGCCGGTGAAGCTGATGAAGTCCACCATGGGGTGGGTTACGAGGTAGTCGCCGATTTCGCTTCCCCGGCCGGTGACGGTGTTCAGCACCCCCGCCGGAAGCCCCGCTTCGGAAAACACCGCCGCTAAGTGCAAAGCGCTGATGGCGCCGGAAGTGGGCGGTTTTAGAATCACGCTGTTGCCCGCCACCAGCGCCGGGGCGATTTTCGACGCCGACAAGTTGACGGGGTAGTTAAACGGCGAAATGGCGAGCACCACGCCCAACGGTACTCTTGTTACGATGGAAAACCGCCGCTTGTGAAAGCCCGGGAAGCTGTCGGCGCCTACGGTGCGTCCCGCCAGGTGCTTGCCCTCGTCGGCGGTAAAGCGGATAAAGTCGGCGGTGCGCTTGACTTCCGACAAGGACGAAGCGTAGTCTTTGGAGATTTCCCGCGACAAAACGTCCGCAATCTCCTCCGCCCGCTCTTCCAGCAGGTAGGACGCTTCGTGCAAAAGGGCCGAGCGCTCGCTTACGGGCGTTTCCGCCCACTGTTTCTGGGCTTCTTTCGCGGCGGCAAAGGCTTCGTCCACTTCCTCTTTCGAAAGGGCGGGCACGGTGCCGAGCACGCGTTTGTCCGCCGGCTGGATGACTTCGATGGGCGGCTGTCTGCCGCTTACCCACCGGCCGTTGATAAGACAGCGGTAAGCGTTGCCTTCTTTCATGGAGTCGAACATGGAAAAACCTCCTTGGGTTGCCGATTGCCATACTCATACATATGCGGCAGCCCGTGAAATTAGGCAAACGCTTACCGCTTTCCTCCATTTTAACGGCGGGGACGCACAAAAGGCGGTTTCGCCCGGCCGAAAAGGCCTTACCGGGCAAGGCAAATTGCTATCCGCCCCAGGACAGCCGCGGGCAATAGCGACTATCCGCCCCGGACAACCCGAAACTTAAGCCGAGCAACCGCGCCAGCACGAAATGCCATGGGCCAGACGGGCAGACGCTTTCGGCTCTCTCTCGGCCCATTACCATGCAGGGTTCTATGCGCCCCCTCCGGCAGGTTCCTAAACCTGCCCTTGTCTCCGGAAGCCCCAGTCAAGCAAACGGCAATTCGTGTCTGTATCATTGTCCCGGGCCGCAACATAAGGCCCGGGCTGCAAAAACATTTTGCTCCGGACCATCCCGGGCCTCTCCCAACCCGCCGGGCCGGGACTTGTCAACCCGCTTTAGAAAAGCCCGGGCCGGGCCTGCCGGCTCGTTCTCAAATAGCCCGGGCCGAAATATGCCGGCTCGTTCTTGATTGGCCCGGTCTGCTGAATAGCCATCGAATATCCCCAGGCCTGTTCGAAGCGCTCGATTAGCCCCGAACTAGGCCCTGCAGCCCCCCTGAACTTTCAGGCGGGGTCAGCTTTGAAAAACCCCGCCCCGGGCCGGAAATCTCGCCATACTCTTACCGCCGCTCCGCTGCGGGGCTCCGAATTCCGGCTTGCCGTCTGGCTAGGCAAGGTAAAGGGCTGTAACGGGCGGCTCTGTCATGTCACCCTGTCCAAACAAAGCAAGGCCAGCGCCCTGCCCGGCTAAAACCTTACGGCAGCCGGTGGCCCGCCGCCAGATACAAAGCGTACCAGTCTTCCCGGCTCAGCGTCACTTCGGAGGCCTTTATGCATTCGGCCAGGCGGGTTTTGTTCATCGTGCCGGTGACCGGCTGGAACTTCGCCGGATGGCGCAGCAGCCAGGCCATAACAATCGTCGTTTCGGAAACGCCGTACTTTTGCGCCAGCTCGGAAACCTTGGCGTTTAGCGTGGCGAATTTTTCGTTGCCCAAAAATACGCCTTCAAAAAAGCCGAACTGGAACGGCGACCAGGGCTGGATGGTGATGTCGTGCAGGCGGCAGAAGTTTAACACGCCGTTGTCTCTGTCCACCGCCATGTCGTCCAGCATGTTCATGTTCATGCTCTGGGTGATCATGGTGGCGTTGGTTAAACTTAGCTGCAGCTGGTTGGCCACGATGGGCTGGCGCACGTATTTCTTCAGCAGCTGGATGGTGTACGGGTCCTGGTTGGAAACGCCGAAATGGCGCACCTTGCCGGAAGCGTACAGGATGTCGAAAGCTTCCGCCACTTCCTCCGGCTCCATGAGCGTGTCGGGCCGGTGAAGCAGCAGCACGTCCAGATAGTCGGTCTGCAGCCGTTTCAAAATGCCGTCCACCGAGGAAAGGATATGCTCTTTGGAAAAGTCGAACATGCCCTTGCGGATGCCGCACTTGCTCTGCAGGATGAGCTTTTCCCGCACCGACGGCGTCATCTCCAGCGCCTTGGCGAAAAGGGTTTCGCATTCGCCCCCGCCGTAGATGTCGGCGTGGTCGAAGAAGTTGGCGCCCTGTTCCAAGGCCCCATGCAGAAAATCCCGGGCCTCCGCGACGGAAAGCCGGTTGAGCCGCATGCAGCCGACGGCAATTACGGGTACCTGCAGGCCCGATTTGCCAAGCGGAATCGTTCTCATAAGTGTTCCTCCTGTAATGTGGTTGACGGCATTAGTGTGACCTTTGCCGCCTTTATAGATACTTATCCATCGCTTCCGCAATCGCTTCCCGCCGGATAAACGGGGCGACGGAAGCGACCGCCTTGAAATCTCCTTTTTTCAGAGCCTCTTTTGCTAAATCAGTCAAATAGTCCTTATCCAAAAAGGGCGCGATGTGTCCCAAACCTCTTAGGCCCTTCGCCGCGTACTCTTTTTCCGCTAGTTCTTTCCGACACTCCGCAGACAGAAAGGGCAGCAAACCTTCCACCGCCGAAAGGCCGCCTTTTTTCAGAAGGTTTTTCGCAATGGCGTCCACCTGCTCCCTTTCCAGAAACGGAGCCAGCCCGTCCAGCCCCTTTCCTCCCTGCTCCAACATGGCAATTGCAATTTTATAGTTGAATTCGCTGCTTAAAAACGGCGCCATGCCGCTTATCGCCCCGTATTCACCTTCAGAAAGCGCCTTTAGCGCCAGTCTCTCCAGGTCTTCCGGGCGCATAAAGGGGTAAAACTCATCCAAACGGGAATTCCCGTCCCGTTCGCACCGCCGTAGGGCTAGATTGCTAACGGTTTCCCTTCCAAGAAACGGCAGAACCCTTTCTATACCCTTCCCGCCAGCCTCCTCCATGGCCTGGGCTGCTTCTTCCAACAGGCTTTGGTCGATAAAGGGGGCCATTTCGGCAAGCCCTTGAAAATCTTTTCGCTCGATGGCTTTTCGGGCCAGCCGCGCCAGCGTGTCGCCGCCCAAAAACGGAAACAGTTCCTCCATGTCCTTCAGGGAAACGGTAGGTTCCACTTTTTCAAACACTTCGTCCACCTGGTCGGGTTTCAAAATGGGCGCCACTTCTTCCAGCTCTTCCACCGAAACGGGGTTTTCTTCCAAATACTTCTCCGTTTTCCCAGCGATGACGCTTTCCAGCAGCGGCGAGGTTTTGCCCAGCAGCGTATCCACGGATACGCTGAAAATTTCCGCCAGCTCCGGCAGTTTGGCAATGTCCGGCATGGTATTGCCCCGCTCCCAGCTGGATACGGCCTGGAAGCTGATGCCCAGCCGCTCGGCCAGCTCCATCTGGGTCATATTGAGCTTTTTTCTCAGGTTGGAAATGTTTCTTCCCACTTCCCGCATGTCAAACATGTGCATCTTCCTTTCCGTTTGTTTGGCTCTATCCTGCCACAAACGGGTTTTCCTGTCTAACAAGCAGCGCTTGAATCCGTGCTTTGCGCCTGCTCAACTGTTCGTTGAGCAGGCACTTCCGCCGGCATGGGTCGCACCAGGCGTCCCAGACCCGTTCATAGTCGCTTGGAAGCACAATTTTACGCAAATTGTCGCCGCGGCAATTCCTGCCGGATGCAAAAAGCTCCGAGGCCAAACGGCCTCGGAGCGCGAAAAGCCTTAGTCGAAGTACACGGCCTTGCCCGTCTTGGCGGACTCGTAAATAGCCTCGATAATGCGGGAGACGACGGCCGCTTCCTCTGGTTTGACCAGCGGGTCGCAGTCGTTGTCAATGGCGTAAATCCACTGATGGGCTTCGTACTCCTTCTGGTCCATGTCGTTGCCCTTGAACAGGTCGCGGGTGTACTTGTTGGGGTGGATAATCTGCTCGTACAGATGGCCGTCAAGCTCGCCGTTGACGCGGATATTGCCGTTTTCAAAGCTCAGGCCGGCTTTGTCGCCGACGATAACGGGCGTCAGGCCGCTGTCTTCCATGTTGATGGCCCAGGTGGCCTCAATCGTCATGGCGCAGCCGTTTTTGAAGCGGACAAAGCCCATGGCCGAGTCTTCCACCTGATACTCCTCGGGCGTAAACAGGCGGGCGTTGTTGGAAACCGCCGCCTTGGCGCCCAGCTTCTGGTAGGAAACGCCCATAACGCTTTCCACTTCGTGGTTGCCGATGATGTACATAGCCGCGTCCAGCGCGTGGGTGCCGATGTCGATCATGGGGCCGCCGCCCTGCTTTTCGTAGTCGAGGAACACGCCCCAGGTGGGGATGCCGCGGCGCCGCATGCATTTGGCGCGGACGTAGTAGATTTCGCCCAGATAGCCGTTTTTCACGAGATGGCGGGCCAGCTGGAACTCCTTCTGGCTGCGCATCTGATAGCCGATGGTGAGCTTTTTGCCCGTGCGCTTGGAGGTATCCACCATCAGCTTGGCCTGGGCATAGTTCAGCGCCATGGGCTTTTCGCACATAACGTGCTTTCCGGCTTCCATCGCCGCAACGGAGATTTCACAATGGCTGGAGTTGGGCGTACAGACGTGCACGATGTCGATGTCTTCCCGGGCCAGCAGTTCATGGTAGTCGGTGTACGTCTTGGCGTCGACGGAGCCGAACTTCTTCGCCGCCGCTTCGGCGCGTTCTAAAATCAGGTCGCAGAACGCCACCATCTCGACGTTGGGAACCGTGGCGAGCGCGGGCATGTGCTTGCCGTTTGCAATACCGCCGCAACCGATAATGCCTACGCGATGCTTATTCATATCGATCCTCTCCTTATCCACTTATCGGTATCTTTACCGAAAGCTGTCCGCCTGTTTACAAACAGCCCAGCCTATTGTAGCACAAGCCCCTAACGGTTTCAACCAGCTTTGGCAATTTTACCCTGCAAAGGAGCGGAACTGCACGGACAGGCCGTCGGGGTCGTAGACGTAGAAATACCGCGTACCGTCGCCGGGCTCGTAGATGTCCGAGGGGGCGAGGTTCTTTTCTTTGGCCAGGGCGTGGGTTTCGTCTAAAGTTTCGCATTTAAAGCAGATAAACAGACCCTTTCCCTCAAAAGTCTGGCCGCCGGGGATATGCAGCAGCTCGATTTCCGTTTCCCCATCCTGGTTGTTTAAAAACGCAAGCTCCGCGTTGCCGGATGTAAAGCGGCGGGACACGGAGAGCTTTGCCATTTCCGTGTAGAAGGCGACGGACGCGTCCAGGTTTTTGACGCGAAGGGTCAGGTGTTTGAAAAACATAAGCTCCTCCTTTGATAACTCCAGATTTTGCCCCTATTATACCACAAAACGCCGCTCTTGTCCGAGGCTTAGGACGTAAGTATGCGGCTTTTGGACGTGCGTTTGCTTGCGTGAAACTCGCGCATCAGTTTTTACGGCTAGGCACATCCTTCCTCCTTGCGTAACGCGGCAGGAAACGGCCCGAACGCCAGCCGGGATGGCATCGCCTGTTGGGCTTTGGGGCACGGTATCGGCAATGGTCGCCGGAACCTTGGCCGTTGAGTGTACACAAAAACCGGGAACACTACGGCTTGCTTTCGCTACGCGAAAATTTCGGGCGCAAAATATCTGCGTTCTGTGGCAACCAGTTATGTAAACGCCTGTTTTTTAATGCCGCCGGCCGTTTTGAAACCTTGCCTGCATAAATCCGGCGCAGTTGCAGACACTATCCTTGAGTTTACTAGCAAAGGGTGAAAGTATGCAGAAAAAGAGCAAACTGTTATTGGCTTCGGCGGTGCTGGGGTCGATTTACCTCATATACATTGTCTACTACTTTGTAAGTAAAGTGCTGAACGCCTCCGACGCGGCGGAAGCCGTCGGGTCCGGCCTGGCCACGGCTTTGGTGGCGCCCCACATGTTCGTGCTGTTTCTGGCCGTCATCTTCAACTGGATCGGCTGGGCCGCCAGCGCCACCTGGAGCGCTTTGACCGGCGCCATCCTCTATTGCGTCTCCGCCTTCCTGTTTATTCTGTACACGCCGTTTCTGGTGCTGCAGATTATTTTCTCCTTTATGGGCTTTGCCAGGCTCAGAAAGCAGAAAAGGTTCAAACCGGAGGTCTAGAAAGGCTTTCCGCCTTGTTTTCCTATTGCCGACAGCCGCCCAACTTCGGGCGGCTGTTTCTGTTATACAGCGGGGACGGTATCGGTGCAGTAGGCTGCGCACAGGAACTAGAAATAAGGGCACAAAATTCTGTAAAGTACGACATAATTCGACAAAACGCACCGTTTGTTTGTGATATTTTTAAGTCAAATGTGTAAAGGAGAGGGTGAAATATGAAAGCAAAAAAGAACGGTCTGCTGCTGGCATCCGCTATCATCGGCACTTTGTACCTTGTCTACATCGTGTACTACTTCTTAACCACCGTGGCGAACGCCAGCGATGCCATTGAGGCCATC
>JAKPBM010000390.1 GCA_029778935.1 Bacillota bacterium
CGGCAGTATCCGGGCTTTTCGCGTGAAAAACATGGGAGTTTCAAACCGATTTGCCTTGTCACCGCGCTGAACAATGTGATATAATACGGACAAAATGCAAAATGTAACCGGAACATTTCCGAGAAACGCCCAATAGTTTCCGCTTATAAGGGGCCAGTAAACAACAAATCCTACGAAAAAAGCCCCAACGAAAGGATGGTAGTTTACATGCGGCAGAACGGTGCCTGGGATCTGTTTTTGAAAACCGGACTTCCGGAAGCGTTTGTGCTGGCCAAACGGGCCCAAAGCAAGGAGGATTTCGGTGAAAACCGCACTGAAAGGATTGGTCCTGCGAGAGACCAAGTACAAAGAAGCCGATAAAATCCTTACGGTACTAACATCCGATCGCGGCTGCCTATCTTTACGGGCTAGAGGCGTGCTCAGAAAAAACAGCAAACTCGCGCCCGGCTGTCAACTGTTTACCTATTCGGAATTTACGGTGTACACGGCGTCCGGTATCGACATGGTGGCGGAGGCCGACCCGGTGGAAATGTTCCTCGGCCTGCGCTCCGACATCAAAAAGCTGGCGCTGGCCGCCTACATAGCGGACGTGTTGTGCCAACTGGCCGACGAGGACAGCGCAAACGGCAACATGCTGCGGCTCGCGCTGAACTCGTTTTACGCATTATCGGCCCTTTCGTACCCATTGGAGCTGGTGCGGGGCGCATTTGAGCTTCGCGCCATGGCGGAAGCGGGCTTTGCGCCGGACCTTTCGGCCTGCTCCGTTTGCTTAAGCGAACCTGCCGAAGCGTTGCTGCATCTGCGCTCCGGCGTTTTAACGTGCCGGGCGTGCCGTGTCCGGACGCCGGAGCTTGCGCAGGGGGTGGCCCTTCCCTGTCCGCCGGCTGTACTTGCCCTTGTGCGCCATTTTGAAACCGCGCCGCTAAACAGGCTGCTCTCCGTTCCTTATACCGAGGCCGTTCTGCCCGAACTGACGCAAGTAACGGAAAGCTATCTGGCCGCCCAGATGGAAAAAAGCTTCCCCACGCTGGATTACTACAAAAAGCTTTAGCTTGGGAGGGTTTTTCATGGAGCTGTACAGAGGCATTCTCGTAGAAGAGGCTTTGGACGACAACCGGCTAATAAACCAGTTTCCCGTACATAAAGTGTACATCACCCGCCATCCCAACCCCGCCGACCGCTGGCATCTATACGAAGAGACGGCCACGGAGGAGCAAATCGAGATGCTCAAAGGCCACGTCATCGACGACTGGTACGTCCACTTCTGGAAGGACGGCAAAGTCACCGCCCTGTTTAAAGACCACGTGTTCACCTTCGACTATTACGACAAATCCACCTGGACGGACGTCCTTCGCCATGGAAGATCCTTAGGGATTCCCGAAGCGCAGCTTAATTTCCCCATCAAAGGCCTGTAACCGCCCGCGCATACTGCCAAAATAGAAAGAGGGGGACTACCCATGCGCCCGCAGATCGCCGTATACTATTTCCCCAATTACCATATCGACCCGCAGAACGAAAAATGGCACGGGAAAGGCTGGACCGAATGGAACCTGGTCAAAGCCGCCGCCCCGCGCTTTCCGGGCCATGCCCAGCCGAAAATCCCCCTCTGGGGCTATGAAAACGAGGCCGACCCCTCCGTCATGGCCAAAAAAATCGACGCCGCGGCGGATTATGGCATCGACGTGTTCCTTTTCGACTGGTACTGGTACCATAACGCCCCGTATCTGCACCGGGCGCTGGAGGAAGGCTTCCTCCATGCCCCCAACAATGGCCGGCTGCAGTTTGCCCTCATGTGGGCCAACCACGACTGGCTGGACATTCACCCCGCCCAGCGCAGCCGCCCCTGCAACGCGCTCGCCAAAGGGGCCGTCTCCATGGAACAATTCCGGGACGCCACCGACTATATTATTGAAAAATACTTCTCAAGGCCCAACTACTGGCGGGTTTCCGGCGGGCTGTATTTTTCGGTTTACGAGCTGATGAGCTTCATCCAGGGCCTTGGCAGCCTGGATGAAACGAAAGCCGCGCTGGAGGATTTCCGCGCGCGGGTGGAAAAAGCCGGCCTGGGCAAACTGCATCTAAACGCCGTCGTCTGGGGCTTGCAAATCCTGCCCGGCGAAAAGCGCATCGATAAGCCCGAGCAGCTTGTGGAAGCTTTAGGGCTGGACAGCGTGTCCTCCTACGTCTGGGTGCACCATCAGGCATTGAAAAGCTTTCCGACGGTGGAGTACGCCGATTACGCGAAAGCAAACCTGGCC
>JAKPBM010000396.1 GCA_029778935.1 Bacillota bacterium
GTGGCGCAAAAACTGGCC
The DNA here is from genome assembly GCA_029778935.1 of Bacillota bacterium. Lineage (GTDB taxonomy): Bacteria > Bacillota > Clostridia > Oscillospirales > QAMX01 > DUUG01. The sequence continues at coordinate 19 of JAKPBM010000396.1, forward strand.
GTGCTCGATTCGGTTTCCGCCACGGCCACCCACTTTGTGCTGAAAAAGTACAAAGACAAGGGCGTCATTTTCAACGAAGAAAAGATGGAGGATAAGCGCACGCCCATGGTGTAGGCGTCGCCGTACATAGATATGGATCTCAAGTCTCGTATTAACCCGGTTGTGGCCGGAATGAAGCCTTCGGGCATCCGGCGCTTTTTTGATATTGCGTACACAATGGAAAACGTGGTTTCCCTGGGGATCGGCGAACCGGACTTTGTCACCCCCTGGCACATACGGGATGCGGGCATATACTCGCTGGAAAAAGGGAACACCATGTATACGCCCAACCCCGGCCTGCCCGAGCTGCGCAAGGCCGTGGCCCGGTACCAACAGCGGCGGTTTGGGCTTTCCTACGAACCTGATGAAGTGCTCATCACCGTCGGCGGCAGCGAGGCCATCGACCTGGCCATCCGCGCCTTTGTCACCGCCGGCGACGAAGTGATTGTGCCTGAGCCGTGTTTTGTCTGTTACGACCCCATCGTGCGGCTGGCCGGCGGCACGCCCGTGGCGATGCCGACGGTGGCGGAGGATTCCTTCCGCTTAAATCCGGTTCGGCTGAAGGAAAAAATCACCAAAAACACGAAAATTCTCATCCTTCCGTTCCCCAACAACCCCACCGGCGCGGTCATGCGGAAGGAGCATCTGGAGGAAATCGCCAAAGTCTGCATCGAGCATGACCTTCTGGTCGTGTCCGACGAGATATACGCCGAACTTACTTACGGCGGCGACCGCCATGTGTCCATCGCGTCCTTGCCCGGCATGCGGGAGCGGACAATAATCGTTTCCGGCCTGTCCAAAAGCCACGCCATGACCGGCTGGCGCATCGGCTATGCTTTGGGGCCCAAGGACGCCATCGCGCCTATGAACAAGGTGCACCAGTACGCCATCATGTGCGCCCCCATCATGAGCCAGTACGCCGCCATTGAAGCCATGGACAACGGCGACGACGACATCGCCATGATGGCGGAGGAATACGACCGCCGCCGCATGCTCATCACCGAAGAACTGAACCGAATGGGCCTGCCGTGCTTTGAGCCACAGGGCGCTTTCTACGTGTTCCCGGATATCCGGAGCACGGGGATGAAGAGCGAGGAGTTCTGCGAAAAGCTGCTCTTTTCCGAGCGGGTGGCCGTCGTGCCCGGCGACGCCTTTGGCGCTTCCGGCGAAGGCTTCGTCCGCTGCTCCTACGCCTATTCCGTGCAGACCATTTCCATCGCCATGGAGCGCATCAAGCGCTTCCTCGATAAACTCGACAGAAGCAAATCGTAAGGGAGGGAACTCCTTGTATTCCGTAACCGACCGCCGGGTGCATTTGGCCGCCTGCCCCTCGTATGAGGAGAGCCTGGTGAATAAGGCCGTGGCCGAATGCATGGACCGCTTTGCCATGGCCAAGGAGCTGGCCGGGAAACGAGTCCTTATTAAGGCAAACCTTCTAAGCGCCTATAAGCCCGAGCGGGCCGCCACGACCCATCCCGCCGTGGTGGCGGCCGTCGTTCGATACGCCAAAGCGGCGGGGGCGGCGTCCGTCGTCATTGCCGACAGCCCCGGCGGGATTTTCACCAGACAGGCCCTGGAGCACCTGTACAGAGTGACGGGCATGGAGAAAGCGGCCAAGGACACGGGGGCCGAATTAAACTTCGACGTAGGCGGCGAGGAAAAGCAGGGCTTTCTGATGGCCGACTATTTAAAGCAGGGCGAGGTCATCATCAACGTCGCCAAGCTCAAAACCCACACGTTCGCCCGCATGACGGCGGCCGTGAAAAACAACTATGGCACCATCCCCGGCCTGACCAAGGCCCGATACCACGCGAAGCTGCCCGACCGGGAGGGTTTTGCCCGCATGCTCTGCGACCTCTGCGACGCCGTAAGCCCGGCCTTATCCCTTATCGACGGTATTATCGGCATGGAAAGCAAAGGCCCCGCCGGCGGCGACCCGAAGTTTGCCGGCGTGCTCATTGCCGCCTGCAACCCCCACTGCGCCGATTTGGTGGCCGCGGAAGTCATTCAGATGGACAAAAAACGCGTTCCCACGCTGGTGGAAGCAAAAAAGCGGGGCTATGTGCCCGATTCTATGGCGGAGATAAAGTTTTCCGGTGCGAATCTTGCGTCCGTGCGGACGAAATTTGTTCCGCCACCCTATGTGCGGAAAATGCCGCTGCTTTCGCTTGTCCCCGGCCCGGTGAAAACGGCAATTTTAAAGGCGCTGGAGCCGTATCCGGTGGTCACGGAAAAGTGCATCGGCTGCGCTAAATGCGCCGAATCCTGCCCGAAACAGACGATTGAGATTGTCAACCGCAAAGCGGTAATCCATTATCAAAACTGCATCCAGTGCTTCTGCTGCCAGGAGATGTGCGCGCCGAAGGCGATTCTGCTGAAACGGCTGTCTCCGTGGGCGAAAAGGAGGCAGGCATGACGGCGGAGCTTTGGGCCCGGGCGAAAATCAACCTGACCCTGGGTATTGTCGGCAGGCGGGAGGACGGCTACCATCTGCTTTCCTCCGTCATGCAGAGCGTTTCCCTGGCGGACAAGGTGGTTTTAACGCGCCTGCCGGGGAGCGGGCCGAAAATTGAGCTTTGGTCGAACCTGCCCTATGTGCCCCGGGACAGCCGCAACACCGTGTGGAAGGCCGTACAGGCCTTTTCCGAGCATACGGGGATCCCTGCCCGGGTGCGCGTCGCCGTGCACAAGGCCATCCCCGTCGGCGCAGGGCTGGCCGGCGGCAGTTCCGACGCCGCGGCGGTGCTTCGGCTGCTGGACCAGGTGTATGAAACGCGCCTTTCGGCGGAAACGCTTACCAGCCTGGCCCTTTCGGTGGGGGCGGACGTGCCCTTTTGCCTGACGGGCGGCACAAAGCTGGCCCAGGGGATAGGGGAGGTTCTTTCGGAGCTTCCGCCGATGCCCTTTTGCCACATTGTACTCTGCAAGCCGCCGGTTTCGCTGAAAACAAAGGACATCTTCGCCGCCTACGACGCTCAGTTTGAGCAGGGGCCGGCAAGTCAGACCCTTTCCGAACTGGAGGAGAAGGAGGCAAGGCTCCTCACCGCCTTGGAAAAGCGGGATTTGGCCGGCGTGGCCGCCAATTTATATAACGGCCTGCTTCCGCCGGCATTGGCGCGGTGCGGCCACATCGCCCGCATCATGGCCTTTATGCGGGAAAACGGCGCGCTTGGCACGATGATGAGCGGCAGCGGGCCGACGGTGTTCGGCATTTTCACTTCCCGCAAAAGGGCGGAGCAAACGGCGGCCAAACTGAAAACCAAATACCGGGAAACCTTCGTCACCAACCCGACCAGACCCAACGGCTCCGGCCGGGCGGATAGGTGACCCAATACGCTGCAAACGACAGGAGGGCGCCCATGAAGCGACACAACTTTGACAAGCTGGCCGTGTATACGGAAGGCGGGACCACCTGGATGATGGTCTACATGGTGGGGATCTTGAACGCGTATGTCCTGTTTGATTTGTACCGGCTGCTGACGGCCTTTGTAACGCCCGAGATTTCGCAGGAAATGATGCAGACGCTTTCAGGCGGCAAAGCCGGGTTCGCCCTGGCATACGTGCTGTTTTTAACCATCGACCTGGTTGTTGCCGTGGCTGCGAGCATCCTGCTGCCCTCGCTGACGCCGTTTTCTTACTATATGTTCTTTGCGCATATGGGCGCGTCCGTAGCGGTGTTTCCGCTGACGATGCTGCTGACGTCGATTCTGCATGGACGTGCGCCGAAAGGCTTTACGCTGGCGAACACACTTTTTTTCCTCGCCTGGCTGGTTTTTTCCATTTTCAACGTAGTCTACTTTGCCAAACGGCGCGAGATTTTTTTTACCGACATCGTCCGGATGGTCACCGGAAAGGAAAAAGACCCGTCGAAGCATTAAACTGTGTTCCTGTTATTGCAAACACATCCCTGTTTGCCCGCATAGTGACACGAAAACCCCTCTCCAGCAGTTTTGATGTGAGAGGGGTTTATTCATATTGAAACAGCGCCGGTAATTTTCTGCTTGCCATGTTCTCCGGTATGGGCAGAAAAGCAAATAACACCCCGACGCGTTTGGCGTCGGGGTGTTGCTTTTTTATAATCAGATGCGCCGGGCAGGTATTGCCTTTGTGTTTCCGGCAAGCTGCGCTAGTCGGG
>JAKPBM010000398.1 GCA_029778935.1 Bacillota bacterium
TAAGCTATCGCCCGGCACTTTCCGCACCGCCGACGACTTCCTCCGCCGTTTGCCGTATCAGCTCGAGGACGCTTTCCTCCGCCGTTTCGTCCGTCAGCTCCGTTTGGGGCACATAGGCGTTTGCTTCCAGGCTTCTTCCCAGAAGAACCCGCGCCCAGGTGTAGGAGAGAGCGTACCGCCCGTACAGATAGTCCATATGGAACCCGTCCCGGCAGAGGGAGCGCCCGCCCTGTTTCCTGTCAAAGGGCGGCAGGCTCCGCAAACGCTGAATCACGTCGCCGGAAGGGATCAGCGGCAGGCGGTATTTTTCCGCCATGGCGGCGTAGCACCGGCTCAGGCAGGCATACATTTCCTGCTGGCTTCGGTGGTAGCGCAGGAAGTGCCGGTGGGTGCTGCCCTCGTCGTACGCCCAGGTTTTGTGCAGCATCCGCCGGGCTTTGGGCGCTTTTTCCTGTATGTACGCCTGCATCAGACCCAGAAACGGCTCGTAAGACTCGATCCAGCCGCTGAAACCGCTGGCCTGCTGGGTCACAATTACGTCCCACGGCTCTTCTACCAGTACTTCCGGGATGGAGACGAGCCGGTCCGTGTGGGCGCCGTTCACCTGATACTGGTAGGAAGGCGCGTTGCTTTCGATGTTAAGCCAGTGCTCCTCCAGCGGGCAGCCGCCGATGTACAAATTGACGACGAAGATGTCTTCGCCCGCCGCGTCGGCAATGTCCCGCAGGTAATACACCGCGTCTTCCGAGAAACTGTTTCCGATGGCTAAGACTTTCATAGTGTCCTCCCCAAATGTAACGTGGCAGGGCAAAATCGGCGGGCGCTTTGCGCTTTTGACGGAGCGCCCGGCGAAACGGCAGAAGCTTGGCACCGCGCCTGTGTGTGAAAAACATCCGCTGCGGCGGGGGCGGGGCGCTGTGCGGCCGAAAATGGGCGGTTTGGTTTTGCGCCGAGGGGCAGCCATATGGGTGAAACAGCCGGAAGTGGACAGCGGACAATCCGGTGTTTCTGCATCCGGAGGGGCATAACCGGGGCAAAAACTGCCGCAAAGAAAAACTCATTGCGAAAGCAATCATCCCGTGCCGTCTGCGCCCTGCAGAGAACGAGTAAGGTTATCCTTTTCCGTCCCGCCCAACCCTGCGCCACACAGGCTTCCGATAAAGACAGGTCTATTGTACTGCATCCGCCGGAATCCTGCAGTTAAAACCGGCCAGAAGGCAAAATAAAACCCGCCAAACTGGCGGGTTTTTGCCTTTTACGCGCGGTTCAGCTTGATTTCCAGGCAGACAAGGCCGATAGACGAATTGATGCAGCAGCTTGTCTGCAGCGAATACTCCTTATCCTCCTGGCCTTCGCCGGCTCTGCGCTGCACGGGAGGCAGAATGTCGCAGGTCAGCGCGTTTTCGGACAGGGTCATCAGTACGTTGCCGCTGATGATGTTGGCGATTTCCGAAATGGCGGAGGTGACGAAGGCGTCCACTTCCTCCACCTGCATGCCGCTCATGATGTTGACCATGTTCAAGGACGTGGTGACCGGGAAACGGTAGACCACTTCGCCCGAAAGGTCGCCGACCACGGGAATGGCGATGTCGATTTCGTCGTCGCAGGTGAACTCGTTGGCCGGACGGTCGTGGATGTCCGTCAGGTCCAGCATGAGGTTAAAGACGTTGTGCGTCGCGTCTACGAAGGCTTTATAGAGATTGTCAATCATTGGCGCCCACCCCTTTCTTGACGGCGTAGTCCGCAATGCGCATATCCTCGGCGGCCACGTGGTTAATGAGCCACGCCAGCAGTTTGCCGCCGAACTGCTGCATCAGCGTTTCGTCGAAGTTGGAGCTTTCGTATTTCTGCGAAACCTCCAGCACGTATTCCACCATGCCGCTATGTATCTGTTTGTGGGCGTCAAAGCCGGGATAGCCGATGCTCTTCTGGTACTCCTCTTCGTCCCGGAAATGCTCCACCACGTAGGTTTTCATGAATTCCAGCGTTTCGTTGAGCTTAGGCACTTTCTGTCTCCAGTCCCCCGGCGCGCGCAGGGTTTGCATAAAGGAGTCCACACGGCGGAAGAGCTCCTTATGCTGCGCGTCTATCTGGGGAACGCCAAGCAGGTATTTGTCTTTCCACAGCATACTTGTTTCCGTCCCTTCATTGTGTATTTTCGCGATGATTTGTTGTGTTTTAAAAACGGCCGGTGCGGTTTGCCGTCAGGCGGCAGAAAACTTCTCTGTTATAATTCGTACGGAACGGCAAAATGTTTAGGGGGAAGCGGCCGTCCGGTCCCAAAAAGTTAGAGCAGCTTAATTATACCGGAGCGTATTCTCCGCGTCAACGGCGCCAAACCGGGCAAAACCGCAAAGGGAGGGGCGAAAACGCAGGAAACGGCGGGGGCGTCCGCATTCCGGCGGAAGGCCGGGGAAAGGATGAATCCTCGGCATGCCGCGATGGAAACGAATCGTATGCCGCGATGGAAAGTGCGCGGGTTTTACCGCCGAGTAGAGTATACCCGCCAGGCCCGCCTTCTGAAACCTGCCG
>JAKPBM010000404.1 GCA_029778935.1 Bacillota bacterium
CGACCCATCCATCGGGATTCTGATTATCACCGAGTCGCTGGCAAAGCTGGCCCCGGAGCTGGTGCTGCAGGTGGAAACCCATCGCAAACGGCCCCTCCTTGTGAAAATCCCCAACCGGCACGGGTCTATCCGCCCGCCGGATTCCATTACGCGCCATGTGCGCGAGGCCATCGGCATTCGGCTTTAGACCGAAAAGGAGTAACAAGCTATGATGTCACAACAGGAGCAACTTGCTCAGTTCGTCCGCCAGATTATGGAGGATGTGAACCGCGAGACAAGTGCGCTGCTTAAAGATGCGGACCAGCACCGCCGCAAGGCCCTTTCCGAGGCGGAAAACAAGCTGCTTTCCGAGGCGTACCGCACTATTCAGGCGAAAACCACGGAAATCAAGCAGGAAATGGGCCGGCAGACGTCCACCCTGCTGCTTTCCTACCGCAAGCAGGAAGCCCAGCGGCGGACGCAGATTAAAACCGAAATATTAGACGAATTAAAGCGGAAACTTTCCGAGTTTGTTTCCTCGGAAGCTTACCGGGAAACCCTGCGCCGGCAGGCGCAGAAAGCGTCCAGCTTCTTTAAAGAGGGCAAAGTGACCGTCTTTCTGCGGGAGCAGGACATGGGCTACAAAAAAGACCTGGCGCCCATCTTCCCCAGAGGCGCAGACTTCCAGACGGGCACCCACACGCTGGGCGGCATCATCGCCCAGGACGAAACAGGCCATATCGTGCTGGACTTCAGTTTTGACGGCCGCCTGGCCGAAGTAGACGAGCAATTTTCTCTCTTTGTCCGGCTGGACGGAGAGCAGACGGCAAAGGGGGAAAACTAACGTATGCAGCAGGCTGGTATTATCGAAAAAGTCAACGGCCCCGTTGTCGTGGCTTCCTGCGACGAGCGGCTTTCCCTCTACGACATGGTCTACGTGGGCACATACAAGCTGCTAGGCGAAGTGGTGTCCCTGCAAAGCGGCAAAGGAACATCCCGCTGCACCATCCAGGTGTACGAAAGCACCGTGGGGCTGATGCCCGGCATGCCGGTGTATTCCGAGTTTGAGCCGCTGTCTTTGCTGCTTGGCCCGGGTCTGGCCGGAAGCATATTGGACGGCATCGCCCGCCCGCTGAAAGTGCTGGCCGATGAGGACGGCCCGTTTTTGTCCCGCGGGAAAAACATCCCGTCGCTAAACGCGGAAAAGGAATGGGACGTCACCATCCACGTCAAGGAAGGAGACACCCTTTCCCCCGGCCAGATGTACGCCGTCTGCGCCGAAACGGCGGCGGTGGAGCACAGGCTGCTCGTCCCGCCCGGCATTCAAGGGACGGTTGTACAGGCGGCCCCTTCGGGTAAATATAAGATTCACGACACCGTCGTCACTCTGCAGGACGGCAACAAAACCCACACCCTGACCCTCTGCCACAAGTGGCCCATCCGCACGCCCCGGCCCGCCGCCGAGCGGCTTGCGCCGGACCAGCCTCTGGTCACGGGCCAGCGGGTCATCGACACCTTCTTCCCCGTCGCCAAGGGCGGCGCGGCGTGTCTGCCCGGCCCCTTCGGCGCGGGCAAAACCATTACCCAGCATCAGTTGGCCAAGTGGTCCGCCGCCGACATCATCGTCTACATCGG
>JAKPBM010000409.1 GCA_029778935.1 Bacillota bacterium
GACGGCGCCGAGTACCATGCGACCGTGTACTTTACCCTGAATCAGGACACGTGGTATGCCAAACGGGGCAACGAAGTGTCCTTTACGCAGGTCAAACTGGCCGACCGTTCGCCCGTGGCGCGCCCGGTGAAGGTTTGCCCGCCCCTTACGGTCTGCGACGAGGGCAGAACGATAACCGTCTGTGGCGAGGACTTCGCCTTCGGCTTCTCAAAGGATACGGGCCTGCCGTCGTCCATTGTGTTCCAGGGCGACGAGCTGTTGGCCAAGGGCTTTGCCTACAATCTGAACCGCGCCTGGATCGACAACGACCGGCACGACTACGAAAACTGGAAACGGATGCGCGTCGAGTACGTCCAGCCCCGCCTGGAAAGCCTGCAGCTTGTCGAGCAGACGGCGGAAAAGGTGGTCATCGAGGCCGTCCACGTCCTTGGCCCCATCGTCATCGTGCCCTTCTACCGCTCGGTGAGCACCTGGACGGTCACGGCGGACGGGTATCTGGACTGCCAAGTCTCCGCCGAAGGCCTCTGGCCCGAGCAGCCCGTTCTGCCGCGGTTCGGCTTTGAATGCCTGCTGCGCAAAGGGCTGGAGTTTGTGGAGTGGTACGGCCGCGGCCCGGGCGAAAGCTATTCCGACAAGCGCGAGTACGCTAAGTTCGGCCGCTTTAAGGAAAAAGCCGGCGATTCCTACGAGAACTACATCTTCCCGCAGGAAAGCGGCAGCCACGCCGAAACCCGCTTTGCCGGCATTACCGACCGGCGCGGGCTGGGCCTGGCCATCCTCGGAAAGCCCGAGTTCTCCTTCTCGGCCAACCGGTACACCACGGAAGATCTGCAGAAGGCCAGACACCACTTCGAGCTTACCAAGCGCGACGAAGTCTGTCTCTGCATCGACTATAAGCAGCAGGGCATCGGTTCGGCTTCTTGCGGCCCGTACGTGGCGGAAGAGTACCAGATGAAGGACAAGAAGATCGACTTTGCCTTCTCCTTAAAGCCCTGGTTTGCGGAAGACGCCGACCTGGAAACCCTGTAAAATCCCTGACATAACAGACGCCCTCTGGTCATACCTTTTGATAGGAAGCCCGGAGGGCGTTTTGTGTCAGAGGTGTGTGTGGAAATGGAGGATCGACGGGGGAAAATCAGCCTGTGGCTGGCCCTGGCCGTGTTTATCCTGGCGGTGATACTGCGCTTGACCCCGATAGGGCAGGACAGGATTTCCCTGGCCCGGCTTTCCCGGCATATCCGGGCCCAGGGGGAGAACGTGGCGGAGGCCTTTGTCGTCATCGGGCAGGTAATAACCGGCGAGGCGGATCTGTCCGACATCGCGGCGGTGATTTTCCACGGCGAAGCGCGGCAGGTGGGAGGGGACGGCCCCTAATGGAGGTCATCGTCAAACCGGGCTTCCTTATTATGTTAGCCGCGTCGGTGTTTTCTCTGGGAATCGACGTGACGCTGGCGGTAATACTGGCCATGGCGCTGCACGAGTTAGGGCATGCGCTGGCCGTGTTCGCCTTCGGCGGGAAAATTGATACGCTGCGGATGACGCTGGGCGGTTTGTCCATGGAGCCGTCCTTTGCGAAGCTTCCTTCCTATGGGCAGGAAATGCTGTGCGTTGCCGCCGGGCCGGCGGCAAGCATATTGTCCGGCGTGCTGTTTGCCTTTCTGGCCAAGCGGTACGACGGGCTGTATCTGCTTTCCGGCGTGAATTTGTCGCTGGGAGTGTTTAATTTGATTCCCGTGTCGGGGTTTGACGGCGGGCGGCTGTTTTCCCTGTTTTTGGAGCGGGCTTTGGGCCCTGCCGCCGCCGTACCCTTTGTGTTAGGGGCGGATTTTATAGCCGCGGCGTTTCTTTTGTATCTGGGCGTGGTGCTGTTTTGGCGGTCAGGGCGGAACTACGCTTTGCTGCTGTCTTTGCTGTACCCGGCGGGGCTGGCGGTGTCAAAAACCTGCGACAGCCGCAGAATCCTTGCAAAAACCCTTTTTCATGCGCTTCCGGACAGATTTCCATAGCAGGGAGAAAGCATGCGTTTCTTACGCGAAAAGGGAAAAGCGTGTTTGCGGGCTTGTCAAACCGCCGGATTTGGGGTACAATAGATTTTTGGCAGACGCTTTCCGCACGGCCCGGCCGAAAAATGCGCCGAAGGCGGCTTTTTGCCGGGTTTAGACAAAAAATGCCAGTTTTCCGGCACAATTTTAACGGGCAACGCAAAATTCCGCTTGACAAACAGGCGGGAATATGGTATCCTATCTAGGCACAATAAAGAAGGCAGGCACCCGTCTGCTTCACCTTGCGGGCAACGGTCCGCGGGTTGATACGGTCTTCCATCCGGATTCACGCCGGAGGTATGTCGGTATGCAGGCGGGCAGATTTGCTGTCCGTCTTTTTCGTTTTCCTGCCGGTGTGCACACGGCAGACAATATTTGGAGGTGTTATTTATTCCGAAAAACGAACATTTAATCAACGAGGAAATTCGCGACAAAGAAGTCCGGTTGATTGATGAAAACGGCGAACAAAAGGGCATTGTCCCCATTGCGCAGGCGCTGCAAGCCGCTTACGATGCCGGTTTGGACCTTGTGAAAATCGCACCGGGGGCGGTTCCGCCGGTATGCCGTATTATGGACTACGGCAAGTATAAGTTTGAGCAGGCCAAACGGGCGAAAGAAGCTCGCAAAAACCAGAACATTGTTGAAGTAAAGGAAATCAAGCTTTCCATTGGCATCGGCGAGCATGACTATGAGTTCAAGCTGCGCAACGCGCTTCGTTTTTTGGATGACGGCGACAAAGTGAAGGTTTCGGTGCGCTTCCGCGGCCGCGAGCTGGCCCATACGGACCTGGGGCGGCAGGTGCTTTTGCGCTTTGCGGAGGATTGCGCTGAAAAAGGCGCCGTGGAAAAAGAGCCGAAATTGGAAGGCCGTTCAATGAGTCTCGTAATCGCGTCCAAAGTGAAATAGTTTCGTGCACCTGCCGGGATCGGCGGGGCACGTATATTTTTTGTACAAAGAAGAAAGGGGCTTTTGCCATGCCTAAAATGAAAACCCACAGCGGAGCGAAGAAGCGCTTCAAACTGACGAAAAACGGAAAGGTGAAGCGCAATCACGCGCTGCGCAACCATATCCTGACCAAGAAGAGCGCCAAGAAAAAGCGCCAGCTGCGCAAAGCCGGCTATGCCAGCGAGGCCAACGCCAAAACGATTAAGCGGCTCCTGCCCTACGGTTAAATCTTGTCCGAACACTGCTTGTTCGAACACCGCGTGTTCAAACACTGAAAGACTGAAATATCGACTGGGCCGGCCCGGCGAAGGGTTCGGCAGGGATTGAAAGGATTGAAATACTATGGCAAGAGTGAAACGGGCCATGATGACCCGCAAAAGAAGAAAGAAGATTTTGAAACTGGCCAAAGGCTACTGGGGCGCCAAATCGAAGCACTATAAGATGGCCAACCAGGCGGTCATGAAGTCCCTCATGTACGCCTATGTGGGCCGCCGCCTGAAAAAGCGCGACTTCCGCCGCCTTTGGATTACCCGTATTTCTGCCGCCTGCAAGGCCAACGACATCAACTACTCCCGTTTCATGAACGGCCTGAAGCGTGCCAACATCA
>JAKPBM010000008.1 GCA_029778935.1 Bacillota bacterium
GACTCTTAGGCGCGGGCCGGCCTCGCTGTGCTTGCGGGTGGAGTAGACGCAGTAGCCGCAGGTCAGGCCGTCCACGCGGCGCAGCACGTCCTGGGTGCCGCCGGCAGGGATGCGGTCGAGGTCGAGGGTTACGATGTCCCGGCCGGTGATGGCATCGGCCTTTCGCCTTCCGCCGTTTCTCACCGTGCCGCCGACAAAGCCACCCACGTCTTTAAGGTCGTCCTGTTTGGACTTGGGCAGGGTCAAATAGGCCGCCAGCGTCTCCTCGCCGCGGACGGGCGTTTTCAGCCGTTCCACCAGCTCCGACCACCAGATTGTCGAGGCGGGCCAGCTCGTCGCCCGCCGGCTGCTGCCGATGGAGATGGTAATTTTGCGGTCGTGGTGTAACATGAGGGAACACCTCTTTACAGACTATACATTTTTTGATAACATTGCCTCAGAAGCAATAATTAGAACGTTGGTACAAGAAATGGTAGATTCTGTATAATTCGGGAGATAATGAGGCAGGTGTTGTTTATGGATTTAAACAATATGGATTTCAAGATAGTAGCAGAGTATCAAGATTTTAAGGAAACTGTAATTAACAAGAATCGCTATTTTAATGAAGAACACCCTTTTCTAAAGCGCATTGAAAGCATGATTGAAAAAGATACTAAAGAAAACTCCCCTGGAAACATGATTTTTACCACATTCGTAGAACCAGGCACCATTTTATATCGCGCAAGAATATTTGAGGATTACATATGTAATAGCGTCAGTAACCTCATTTTTACTCACAGTTTTTTGGGAATAAATAATGAGGACTTTAAAGAAGAAAAAAGCAAGATTTTTTCTGAAGCTCATACAAAATATTCAATACAAGATTCCTCGCCAGCTTTCGAAGGTTATAGTGCGGCTGATAGTTTTGTACCGCCACCAGAAAAAGCTAATTATGTTTCTGATATGCGTGCTAACCCAAAGTATATTCGATACTTATATGCAGCAGAGGACATATACACAGCAGTTGTTGAAACCCGGCCACCATTGAACGCAGTTGTAAGTGTCGCAGAAATAGAAGTTAAAGAAAAATTGCGGATGTTTAATTCAGCACCATACAGAAGACTCAGAAATCCAAAGGGAGTTAATGAAGACATACTTGATCTATGCACAGCTCTAGTACTAGCGTTTTCTACGGTTAGCAGCGGTGACTTACGAGATTATCTTCCTGCTCAAGTATTATCAGAATATTTTAAGAGTATTAAATATGAATATGATGGAGTCATATATAAAAGCTCCCTCACCCCTGCTGGACTTAATTATGTTATTTTCAACTATGAAAAATGCGTTCCCATATCATCAGCTTTGTATGCTGTCGGGCAAATCGATTTTACGATTTATGGGTTGTCACGTAGTGCCAAAACTTTTTTAAACCTTGAGAACCATCTTTAATATCACTCTTTCCGATACCACCCCGTCGCAAACCCCTCCGCCTTCAACAGCAGACCCGGCGCCCACGGAATAGGCTGCCCCATGATTTCGCAGGCGCGGGCAAGCTGGCTTTCGTCCGGCGCTTCGATGACTACCTCGTCGTGCACGTGAAAGACCACGTCAAACCCCGCTTCGGTGAGCTTCGTCAGCGCGTGCGCCAGGCAGTCACGGGCGATGGCCTGCACAGCGTTTTCCACCAGCTTGCCGCCGTAAGTGCTTAATTGCCCCCACTTGTTCTTCTCGTTCACACCCCAGTAGTGCAGGGATTCCTTGCCCAGCTCGTTCTTTGCCAGAAACGGCCGTACATAGTACAGCTTTCTCCCCGAAGGCAGCCTAACGGTCAGAAAATCCTGCCCCGAAGCAATGTCCCCTTCTCGGGCAAGCACCAGTCCGCGCACGCCCGCCGGCTGCCCCGTGCGCATGACTTCCAGCGCCGCGTTCTCCACGGCGTACCACAAATCCACAATCCGCCGGTTCGCCTGTCGCCAGCGCTGGACAATCTCGGGCAGCTCCTCCTCGGAAAGCCCCATTTTCAAAGCCCCCATGGCCACCAGCGCGCCGGTTCCGCCCTGATAGCCCAGCGCCAGCTCGGCGACTTTCCCCTTCTGCCGCAAAGGCGACCCTTTGCCGATTTCGTCAATGGGAACGCCGAACATGGCGGACGCCGACGCCTCGTATATCTTGCCGTGGGTGGCGAACACTTCCTGCCGCCACGTCTCGCCGGCAAGCCACGCTATGACGCGCGCTTCGATGGCGGAGAAGTCGGCCACCAGAAACACGTGCCCCGGCTTTGGCACAAACGCCGTGCGGACAAGCTGGGACAAAGCGTCCGGCACGCTGCCGTACAGGAAGCGCAGCGCCGCCGTGTCCCGCCGCTTCACCGCCGCCCTTGCCCACTCCATGGTAGCGTTCAGCGCTTCGTCGATGTTTCTCGGCAGGTTATGTACCTGCACCAGCCGACCGGCCCAGCGCCCGGTGCGGTTGGCGCCGTAAAACTGCAATAATCCGCGGATTCTTCCGTCCGCACACGCCGCCTCTTTCATGGCGGCGTATTTCTTTACGCTGGTCTTGCCCAGCTCCTGCCGGATTTCCAGCACCCGCCGGGCCGCGTCACTGTCCAGCCCGCCGGCAAGCAAATCCTTCACCGTATCCTTGCGCAGGTCGTCCAGCTCCCCGTCAGCCAGCTCCTTTTGCAGCCAGGACAAAAGCTGTTCCCGGCTGTTGGGGTTGGCAAGGCCCGTCAGGCGGGCGGCTTCCTCCATCAGCGCCCGCCGCACTTCCTCGGATACGGCAATAGCGCCTTCAACCAGTTCCATGTCCACGGCCACGCCCCGGGCGTTGATGCTCTGGTCCAACTCCCAAAGCCGCTGTTCCTCGTCGGGCATCGGGAAGGCGGCCAAACGGCGGGCGATTTCCATCTCCGTCACCACATCCTGCCGGCAGTACTCTTTGAACAGCCGCCACTTCTCCGGCTCATGCTGCGGCAGAACGCGCGTGCGGAAGCCGTTGGCCCAGGTGGGCTTGCAGGGGACGCTGAAGGTGCGGATTAGCGCCGCGCCGGTTTTGGATTTGAGCTGTTCGGCCGGCAGGCCCAGCACCTCGCCGGTCACGTCCAGCCCCGCCGTGTAGCCCAGATACAACCCGTGCACCATGGTGCAGCGCCACTGGGAAAGCCATGCCGCAGGGTCCGGCAGGGTAAAATACCGGGAAAGGCAGTACCACTCGAAAGCGGCGTTGTAGGCGTGTTTTGTTACGCCGGGGTCGAACAGCGCCGTGAGCACCGCTTCCGGCAGGCTTTCCCCCTGTGCCAGATCCACCACTTCCACGGGGGAGCCGTCCAGGCTGTAGGCGAGCAGGAGAATTTGAAAGTCGGGGGCCTGTACGTACTTGTACAGGCCTCCTTTTTTGATGTCCACGCTGCTGAAGGTCTCAATGTCCACGTGCAAGTGCCGCATGGCGCTGTTCTCCTTTCGGGGTTAGTAAGGTAAGCCGGTGATGGGGTGGATGTTGCTGGGTATGTAGCCGGGTTGGCCGTAGCCAGGCGTGTCGCCACCCACCGGCGGCAGGTCACCGAAGGCTTCCGCGGCGGTGACGCGGAAGCCCAGGGGCTCGCCGTCCCTCGTTTTCTGCACCGGGCCCAGGCCGCAGCCGATGCCCTTCTTGCCGGCGGTATTGTAGGCGAAGAAGTTGACGTTCACCCGGGCGTACATGCCGGAGTAGATTTCCGTGGCGTCCAGAATCGGGTTCAGGTTCAAGTCCACAATTTCGGGCTTTCGTTTGCTGGAAGCGGTCATGACCCAGTGCCCCTTGCACTCGGGGCCGAAGGGCTCGCCGTTGGGGCGCAGGCCGTCGCCGTCGTAAATCGGGATGGCGGGATTGGCCGGGCGCGCGCCGCCCCACTTGCCGGCGATGCCTTCCTGTATCGCCGCCTGGATGGCGGCGTCGATGCGCTGTTTGGTCTGTACGTCGGTCTTGGGAATCAGCAGCGTGGCGCTGTATTTTTCCTCCGCGCCGGGCTGATTGGCGTGGGGTTTTAATAGGTGTTCGTAGCTGATACGGACTTCGTTGGTCGTGACGCTTGTCGGTTTGCCGATTGCCATGTTTCGATTCTCCTTTGCACGTTAGTTTTGAGCGGCGAAAGCTTCTTTCGCCGTGATTTGATTCGTAATGGGTTCCCGCCTGTCGGACGCGGGGACGAGCGTCGGCTTGCCGGGCGGCTTGATGACATAGCTGCCCAGGAGTTCCTCAAACTGCTTTTTTCCTGTGAGCTTTTCCACGGCTGTCAGCGGGATGGGCCTGCGCTCGTACAGCAGCGCTTCGTCATAGCCGGCGGCTTTCAGCACGGCGAAAGCGGCGTCCACGTCGGAGAACTGCCGGTTGCTTCTGCCTTCGACGGCCTTCCAGCCGGGGATTTCGTTTCCGGCCAAACACTGGGCGAGGGCGTATTCCTCCAGGGCGTTGACCCAGGCGGCAAGCTCCCTGCCCTTCTCCAAAGCCGCACCCACCTCCTCCGGCGTCAGCAGGGCCGGCTCCTTCTTCCCGAAGGCTTCCACCGCCGTAAGGACGCCGCTTCTTGCCCGGCAGGTGTAGCGGGCTTTGCAGAAGCCGTTATCGCACCACGGCCCGGGGCAGAACTCCCCTTCGCCTTTGTAGGCCAACTGGGCGACGGGCTTGATGCTTTCGCCCCAGGCGCGAAGGTCGGCGACGCTTGTTTCCCACTCGCTCACGATGCCCAGCCGCGGCTGGAAGATAGTCATGCGCACCGTGTCCACGGCGTAGAGCATTTCATACGCCGCTATCGCCCCCAGGGCGTAGAGCTTCATCTGCGGGTTGTCCTCGGCATCCACGGGCTTGCCCTGTCCGTATTTGTAGTCGACGATGTGCAGCACGCTGCCGCCGAGGATGAGGCAGTCGCCGGTGCCGAAGCCTTCCGGCACGTAGGCGCTGTAGTCCAGCCGCTTCTCGACGGCAACGTGGGGAGGGGCGGAAAAGGCGTGGATTAAGGATTTGATGTAGTCCAGGTAGTTTTCGCCGTGCTCCAGCATTTCCGGCTGGTACAGCGGGTGCTGCTGGAGCTGTTTCAGGCGGGCCTGGAAGTCGGCCTTGGAGGTGTTCTCAATGCACGAGCGGACCAGCAGTTCGGCCACGGCGTGGGCCATGCGGCCTTCCTCGGCGTAGGGGCTTGTCTCCTCCGGAAGGGAGTCCTCCAGTCGTGCCGAGGGCGGGCAGTTAAGCCACTTCTGCGCCCCGCTGGCCGAAAGCAGGGCGTGTTCCCGTTGGCCGATGGGGACGGTGGCGGTCATATCTTCGCCCCCAGCTGGCGCAGGGCCGTGGCAAATTCGCCGTATTTCTCCTTGGGTAACTGCGGGAGCGCGACAACGCCGAACTGGGCAAGCAGCCCGGCCAGCTCTTCCCTCCTGCCGGCGTCCAGCAGCGGCGTGCAGGCGGCGGCCAGCTGCTCCAGGGTGTAGTTCGGCGTCGGGGCTGTCGGGGCAGCGGCAGGGGCCGGCGGTGTGACGGACGGAGTCGGCGGGGCAGGGGTGTTTACCGCCTGCGGCGAAGGGGTTGCGGGTGTCGCCCCGCTGGCGGCCTGCGGCATGGCGGAAGAAGCGTTTCCGGAAGGCTCGTCCGCCGTCTGGGCGGGCTTTATGCCGGTCACCATAGCCTTCGGTGCCGCCGGCTCGGCCTTTTCTCGGGCGATAAGGGCGTCCGCAGCGGCGCAGACCTCCCTGCTGCTCACGTGGTGGCTCATGGCCACGAGTAAAGCCAGCGCTTCCAGCGGCTTTTCGCCGGTGATTTTGATTTCAATCATATGTAACCCTCCTACTTCTTGGGCTTGTACACATTCAAGCCGAGTTTGATGTTGTCTTTCTCGTTGCGTTGTCTCCATAGATGCTGGCGCTGCGGCCGTCGAAAGGAAATTCAGCAAGTTTGATACCCTGGAAATTTTCAAGCTTTAAAGTTACAAGTTTCACTTGAAAAACCCCCAATAGTGCTGTACAATAGAGGCAAAGTTAGTTTTCTTATTTGTTTGGACCGTTGCGCTTGGTTGTTATGGCGTAACGGTCTTTTTCTATTGTCTCAATTACGATGTGTTTCTCGCCCAATAGCAGCAGGGCTTTGACGATCTGCGCGACTTGAATAGGGGTAAGAGTTTGCGGTTTGTACTTCATGCTTGTCCATCCTTTCTGTGTGTTTTTCAAAACCTCCCGCCAGGAAGGTAAAAAGCACCCATAATGCCGTGAAGAAAATCGCTCTGGCTACTCCCTCAAAAAAGGGCAGCGCATCAAGTTCCATAGCCCCGACGGTTCCGAGCGCCAGGAAGAACATGAGAAAGGCGACCGAACCGAAGATTATCTTTTTATGCGATGCTCTTCTCATCTTCGACACAACCTTGCTTAAGTGGCGCCGCTTCCATAGAGGCGCTCTTTCTTGCGCTGTCGCGCTTCGCGAAAATCGAAATCCCCATTTTGGCAGCGCAAATTTCGCCGTAGCCGACGTCTATGTAGAGCGGGTTTTTCAACGCCCGCCCGCAACGAAGGCATTTGAATGATTTCACGTTACCTTCCCTCCTTTATTTTTGCTTTGCTGTTTTGCCAGCTAACGTCCACTCTGGGAGTCTGATACTCTAAGCAGTGTGCTATCTAAATCGTTAAGGCTAAGCAAGGCATTAAAATTGTCACCGCTAGGAAAAACACTCGATGCTTGGATTGCGGGAGGTCCAAAAGAAAACATGTGAGCAACGCCAAAAGGTAGTTCAACTCCACACTGAAGTCGATAAACAATGTTTTCACGACGTTATTCAACATAGCACCCCCTTTTTATCTGCCGCCGCTATTTGGCGGCTTTTTAGCTTGCTTTTTCGATCCCCACAAGTTCATTTAGGCTCATATTGAGCACCTTGCAGAGCCGCAGGAGCTCGTCCAGCGTGAAATCCCGCGGACTTTTCATTCTGCTGTAATACGTGGCTCGCGATAAGCAGCACAGCGTTGCGAACTCATCCGGCGAAATTCGATATTTCGCCTGATACTGCTTTACTAGACCTCGGATATGGTCTTCGTATGTAGGGTTAAACCTTTTCGACATACCTGCTCACCTTTACCTTCTGTCCATCAAAGTCCTGATTATGGTACAGCTAATTTGGTATTATTTAGTTGGAATCCTGCTGCGAGTCTTCAAAGAACTTCGTCCAGTCGAAACCGAGTAAAACCGCGAGTTTTTTTGCGACTTCGGGCGAAGGTCTGCGTTCGCCAGATTCGATTAGACTGTAATAGCTTTCAGAAATACCGGCTTCGGATGATACTTGACGCATGCTAATACTTTTTGCATTTCGCAATGTTCTAAGCCAGTTTCTTCCCGCCTTCATATCTTTGACCTCCTTAAAACTTTGCACAATGTATATTTACTTTACAAATCGCAAAGTCTTTACCCTTTACCCATATAATACCTTGTTTGCTGCAACTTGTCAAGCCCTTTCCCAAGATTTCTTTGCATTTTGCATTTGTCAAGTTTATAATAGAGCCGAGGTGGTGTTATGTTGGGCGAAAGAATCAAAAAGTGTCGTATTGATATGAATTTAACGTTAAAAGCTCTTGGAAACCGGCTGAATTTAGCGGAAAGCACTCTTTCCTTATATGAGTCAGGCAAACGAACTCCGGACTATGAAACGCTACGGAAAATGGCTGAAGTGTTTGATGTCTCCGTCGACTATCTACTCGGCCGGACAGACGAAAAAAACCCCGGGCAAAAAGACCCGGAGTTTGACGTGAACACTATCGAATATGCACTATATGGCGAGGCCAGGGAACTGGACGAGGAAGAAAAGCAGCAGCTTCTGGAGCTTGCCAAACTTATGCGCAAACGTAGAAAGGAAATGATGGGCAAATAGCATTATGGGGGCATATATGACGGGATTAGAACGATTATACCGTTATGCTGAGGAAAACCGTGTCTTGGTCGGCACTGAGCGTCTACAATTCGCTCCGGCGATCACCATCCGCGACAACGACAAACAGGACGGCGAGTACTACTATGTGGTTATCGATCCGCGCCAGATAAAAAGCGCGTCAACGGAAAGGGAAACACTGATGCACGAACTGTCCCACATCGCTGTGGGCGCTTTCTACACCAACCAGCACGACTTGCGCGCCCGCCGAAAAATTGAAAACCGCGCCCTGCGGTGGCAAATTGAACATCTTATCCCAAAAGACCAGCTGATGAAGGCCGTGGCCAAGGGCTACACGGAACCCTGGGAATTGGCGGAGCTGTTCGATGTGTCGCAGGATCTTATGGAAAAGGCCATGTTCTACTATCAAAACGGATATATCGGCTAGACAAGCCGATGAAATACATACAAAAGAAAGGGGAACGCATCATGGAACAGACTGTTACCGCAACCACTACGACACCGGCCGCACCGTACCCGAACTCGTACTTCGATGGTGGCCTGCTGCAGCTCATCGGGTGGAAGATTCTGGGCGGACTCGTAACATTGTTCACCCTCGGGATCTGCTATCCCTGGGCTCTGTGCATGGTCTATGGGTGGAAAGCCCGGCACACCGTGATCAACGGTCACCGTCTGCGCTTCACCGGCACAGCGATTGGTCTTTTCGGCCAATGGATCAAATGGTTCTTGCTGTGCATCGTTACCCTTGGCATCTACTCGTTCTGGATTGGCATCGCCCTCGAAAAATGGAAGGTAAAACACACTGAATTTGCTGACTAAAAATTAAAACCGCCCCGGTGCGGCAACACAAGGGCGGCAACGCACAAAACCCGGAATCAGCAAGAATTACGGCATTTTGCGCTGTCTTATTATACCTGAAGGGAGCGCAAAATGCAAGAAAGGAGCAATTATTTTGTAATGCCAAAAGCAAAGCGTCTTCCTTCTGGAAATTATCGTGTACAAGTTTATGATTGTACCGACGCCAACGGAAAACGGCATTATAAGTCATTTACAGCGCCAACCAAAAAAGAAGCCGAGTTTTTAGCTGCGCAATATCTTATGAACAAGAAGCTCAACAGCAAAAACGAACTTTCTAAAATGACTGTTGGGAAGGCCATAGACAAGTATATAGAATCCCGATCTGCCGTATATTCCCCAACGACCAAACGAACCGTTATATCCACCAAACAGTATTTTAAAGACATTGAGGGTCTTACTCTTGAGGAGCTTGATACGCCCATTTTACAAACTTGGATCAATAAACTATCTTCCCAGATGGCACCTAAAACCGTCAGAAATGTATGGGGGCTGCTTACAGCAGTCAACAACGAATATATGCCAGAACGCAGGCTGAAGGTAGCACTACCGCCGAAAGCAAAAAGCCACATAGCAATCCCTACGGAGAAAGAAATCAAACGATTATTGAAGGCCGCTGAAGGGCTACCAGTAGAGTTACCAATCCTATTTGCGTGTTGCCTTGGCATGCGGCGTTCAGAAATAGTTGCTGTCACATGGGATAATATAGACCTAGAGAACGGGACTATTTTGATATCAGAAGCTGTCGTAAAAGACATCAACAACGAGGAAGTCAGAAAAAAACCAAAAAGTTACGCAGGAACCCGCACATTAGTTATTCCAGAACTCCTGCTGAAAAAATTGCGGGAAGTGCCAGAGGAGGATAGAACCGGCTCCGTTGCCAAAATGTCTGGCGACGCCATATACAACTCGTTCCAACGTCTACTGAAAGCCTGCAAAATAAGGCATTATCGTTTCCACGACCTACGCCATTACTTTGCCAGCGTAATGCATTCGCTAGGCATCCCCAGCAAATATGCCGCGACCAGAATGGGACATGCAGACGAAACCATGATTATGAGAGTATACCAGCACATTATGGAAACCAAGATGAACGAAAGCACCAAAAAGTTGGACGAGTATTTCAGCAGCTTTGAACTGGATTAAGTAATGCAACACAAAATGCAACACGAACCGCTATTCTTCCATTTCCTCTAAGGAAACAATTATTTCGCCGCAGGTTCAACTCCTGTCACTCGGACCAG
>JAKPBM010000046.1 GCA_029778935.1 Bacillota bacterium
GTAGACGTACTCCTTAAACCAGGAGGAAAGGGAAATGTGCCACCTACGCCAGAATTCCGTGATGCTCTGGGAGACGTAGGGGTAGTTGAAGTTGGGCAGGAACTCAAAGCCCAGCATGCGGCCTAAACCGATAGCCATGTCCGAATAGCCGGAAAAGTCGAAGTAAATCTGAAAGGTAAAGGCGAGCAGGCCCAAAAACGCGCCCAGAACAGAAAGCTCACTCTGGTTCTGGGCGGCCACCTTGTCAAACAGGACACCGATGTTGTTAGCCAGCAGCACCTTCTTGCAAAGCCCTACGGTGAATTTGGACACGCCGGAAGTAAACCGTTCCACAGTATGAGAGCGGGTTTCCAGCTGGTCGGCCACGTCCCGGTACTTTAAAATGGGGCCTGCGATGAGCTGAGGGTACATGGAGACGTAGCAGCCGTACAGAAGCAGGCTGTTCTGAGGCGGCGTGTCCTTGCGGTAGACGTCGATGTTGTAGGAAATGGCCTGGAAGGTGTAGAACGAGATGCCAATAGGCAGCGACAGGCCCAGCACCGGCAGGGAAATGCCCAGGCGGGCCACATTCCGGGCGAGGAAGTCATAATATTTGAAGAAAAAGAGCACGCCCAGGCTGAAAATAATCGAGAGAATCAGAAAAAAACGCGACTTCTTCGGCGTGCCCCGGTATTTTTCCATCAAGACGCCACAGAAATAGGTCACCAGGATGGTGCCGATCATTAAAAGCACGTACACGGGTTCGCCCCAGGCGTAGAACACAAGGCTGACAGCGAGCAGAACCCAGTTGCGCAGTTTGGCGGGCAGCAGGTAGTATAAAGCCAGGGTTACGGGCAAAAAGAAAAAAAGAAACGGTATGCTGCTAAAAACCATGCAAGTTTCCTCTTTTGTGTAATATCCGTATTTGATTTCATGGCTGGGCACATGACACGGCCAGCAACGCCGCCCGCGAAAGGGGCGGTTACGCCGTAGCGGGCGCGGCTGGAAGCGGCAGGCGCCGGCAGGAAGGCGTTTAGTCGACGGCGCAGATGCCGACCTTCGGGCATCTGGCCGGTGTATATTGGCAGAACGGCATCAGCCGATGCCGCCGATGGCGTATAAACGACCGGCGGAAGGACAGCTATGGGATGCGGCGGTTACCGCACGGGTACTGGCGGGATGCCGGAAGGCGGCAGCCTGCCGAAGAGATGCCGGAAAGCCGCTATGACCGAAGGGGCAGCGGATTGCCGCCGGCTGTGTGCCGGTCAAAAAGCGGCAGGCCGATGCCGAACGGGCATCGTCTAAACGGCAGTATCGCTTAGCCCTGCTGCCGGGGGCAGGACTGTCAGATGCAGAGCGTAGGCGGGCAGAAGTGCAATGGCATCAGTCGATGCCAACGGGCGAAAGCAGTTTGATGACCGCGAACACCAGGGTGCCGCCGGTAAGCAGCGCGATGCCGGCGTAATAAGCGGCTTTGGCCAAAACGGCCGAAGGCCCCAGCAGCGGGAACTTCTTTTTCAACATGGCGATTCTCCTTTGGTTGCGGCGTCCGGCGCGCAGGCCTATAAGGCCGAATGCACGGGATGGCGCCGGATGCCGCTGTTTGCAGCTATGCAGTCCATGGTATCCATTATATCCCATTCC